>NZ_AUTQ01000116.1 GCF_000498095.1 Pseudoalteromonas sp. TB64 | reverse complement strand
TATACTTAATAGACTGCCCTGTTAGCTGATTATAAACTCTTAATATTTCAGATAAGTAATTCGTTTTTTTATCCCCAAGCGCAGCAATAAGACTAACAACCATATGAAATGCGGTAATATTTCTTTCTCTTTTAGTAAATGCTACTTGTTTACCAAGTCGGTTCAGTTTTTTTTCACTTAGGATACTTTTTAACTTATTAATAAAAATGTTAGCATTCATTTGAAGCTCTTTTCTTGATTCTGTGGTTTGTGTGGTAACAACCATTTGATCATGAATTGAGCTTCAACTCAATTTCTTAAGATCTTACCTATGACATGAATGTAGGTAAGGGGCGTGAGCAAGACGCGGAAGCTTTGATCGGTTTTTACTTATTCTTACATGGATGTAGCCAGTAGGGTAATGCAGGGGCAGTTACCGAGCTCACTAGGTTACAAACCTCGCGCCGCGATTTAATCGCCCCTAGATTGAACAAATTTCAGTCCACAAAGCTCAACACGGCCTAAACTTGTATAATTTAAATAAAGCTTAAAAATATGTCAGCTATTTTTATAACGAACCCGCTTAAACTTCTTTACCACTGTGCTTTTCGGCTAAGTCATCAAGCTCTGTAATTGTGTAATCAAATCCACTTTCATCGTGTTCATACATAACTTTTACGCTGTCGCCACCATTAAAAAGACGCGTTTTTACGTCGTTTACCGACCAGTCTTTTAGCTCGTGTAAAAATCGGTTAGCAACTTGTGAGGATTCAAAACGATAGCTAATTTCTGTTTTCATAAATAATAAGGCTCTGGCTAAGTTAAACCCCACAGTTTGCGTATTTTTGAGGGGTGTTTAAGTTTCGGTTACAAAAAATAAAGAGTTTAATTGTAAATTTTGTGTTTCAATAAATGCATCAAACTCGGTACACATTAACGTACCTTTATTAAAAGACGATGACGACTTTACATGCATTATAAATTTGTTTTAATGGCAAGCTCTGTTTTATTACTTAGTGCTTGCGGTGGTTCTGGCACAGATGATACGCCAACCATTAACGGAAATAAAATCCCCATTTTATCAATAGCGAATATTGAAAACGATATAACCAAAAACCAAACTATTCAATTAGCTGCAACAGCGAGTGATAAAGACGGCACAATTACAAGTGTTATCTGGGAGCAAACTGCTGGGCTCAAAGTACTTGATGAACCAATAAGCGCAAACACTGTAACAATAAACCTTCCTCCTGCGTTGAGTTATGCACCAAGAGAGTATGCCTTTAACGTAACGGCAACCGACAACGAAGGTGCAACTAATGTTAAAACGGTTAGCTTTGTTGCCAGAAATTCGATGGACGAATTTACTGCAGCACGTTTACTGCATCAAGGCAGTATGGGACCAAAACTTAGCGAAATACGCAAAGCCCAAGGATTAAGTGAGCAGCAATGGCTTGAAAGCCAAATTGCATTACCCATTGAGTATCATCGTGGCTATTTAGTTAAAAGCCAAGGCGAGGATGAATTTAGGTATATCAACCGTATTGATGGTTGGTGGAAAGCAACGCTACGCAGTGACGATCAGCTTCGTCAGCGGGTTGCATTTGCACTGAGCGAAATATTAGTCGTGTCGGATGCAAATAGCGGTTTGAGTTCTCAACCTGAGGGTATGGTTAACTACTACGATTTATTACTTAAAAATGCTTTTGGTAATTACCGAGAGTTATTAGAGGATGTAACGCTTTCGCCTATTATGGGTACTTATTTAAGCCATTTAGGTAACGAAAAAGCAGACGATGCACTTAACATTCGCCCAGACGAAAATTACGCACGTGAAGTAATGCAGTTATTTACCATCGGGCTTGAAGAGCTAAACCAAGACGGAACTGCAAAGCTTGATGCACAAGGTAATACAATTGCCACTTATGGCCAGTCGCAAATTGAAGGCTTTGCGCGGGTGTTTACTGGTTGGACATTTGCCGGTAGCGAAACATTTAAGCGCAAAAGTCGTGATTATATAAAGCCGATGGAAGCGTTTAGTGAGTACCATTCAAGTAAGCAAAAAACACTTTTAAACGATGAAGTTATTCCTGAGGGTTACGGGCCCGAAGAGTCATTGCAAATAGCGCTCGATAATTTATTTAATCATGCCAATGTAGCGCCATTTATTACTAAGCAGCTAATTCAACGTTTAATTACATCAAACCCAACACCTCAATATATTGAGCGAGTGGCGAATGTGTTTAACGATAATGGTAATGGTGTGCGTGGTGATTTAGCCGCTGTTATTAAGGCAATTTATTTAGATGACGAAGCACGCCATTTTGGCTCAGTTTTAAGTTATCAGGGGAAGCTAAAAGAGCCTTTATTAAAAACAGTGCAGTTTTGGCGTAACCTCGATGCAAAGTCTTTAGAGGGATATTACAGAACATGGAATATGTTTGATAACTACGGACAAGGACCAATGCGCTCGTCATCGGTATTTAACTTTTTTAGACCCGATTACCAGCCAGCTCAATTACGTGATGATGAATTAGTAGCCCCCGAATTACAAATTGCAGGCGATGCGACGCTAATAGGCACCATGAATGAGCACTTTGCCGACTTAGTATGGAGCGCAGCCGAGGGGCATAACGATTTAAACTCAAGCGGATTATACGTATATATTAAAAATGATATGAACACCTTAAAAAAGGAGGGTATTAATACCTTGCTTGATGAGTACAACGTTTTATATTTTGCAGGCTCAATGAGTACCGACACTCGCCAAGCATTGCTTGATTTAGATGCGTACTTTGATGATGACCAATATCGAGAACGGGTATCGTATTTGCTTTATATGATTGCTATTTCACCTGAATTTAATTTGCAGTATTAGGAGAGACATAATGAGCATTAATAGAAGACAGTTTTTGTCGTTATGTGTAAAAGGTGGCGTATCGGCAGCGGCGTTAACTAGTTTACAACTTCAAGCATTAACAGGTTCGGCAAATGCCGTTGAACTGGGCGACTATAAAGCCTTGGTATGTATATTTTTATATGGCGGAAATGACTCGCTTAATATGCTAGTACCATTAGAGGGCGAGCAGCGTAATTTGTATGAACAGAGCAGGCAAAACCTTGCAGTTGCTTCGCCTATTGCACTAAATAGTACAACTGTATTTGCTGGTGGAGTAGGGTTACATCCTTCTCTTTTACCAATTAAAAGTGTGTTTGACTCTTCTAACTTAGCGTTTGTTGGCGGGCTTGGCACTTTACTTGCTCCTACAACAATTGATGATTATAAAAATAAAACAGTGGTGCTACCTAAGCATTTGTTTTCGCATAATGATCAGCAGGCGTCGTGGATGTATGGACGTGAAAAGCAGTCTTTAAATAGTGGCTGGGGCGCACGTTTATTGGAGCGTTTAGATCAGCAAGATCAGTTTGCCGCTAATATATCGCTTGATGGCACAAACCTTTGGCAAACGGGTAGTCAAACCAAAGCATTTGCACTTAACAAAAGTGGAATCAGTAAAATTAATGCATTTGGTGGTTACCAGCCTCGTACAGATCACGTAACCAATATAATGAACCGTATAATGGGTAATACTCAGCACCCGCTTAGCAGTGCTTATGCTAATAGTTTTAAGTCGGCAATTAATAACACCCAAGCGATGAACAATGCACTCGAAACAGCGCCTGAGCTAATTACGTCATTTAGCGAGACGAGTTTATCGGAGCAATTAGCTGCGGTAGCTAAAACTATTAGTGTGCAGTCAAAATTAAGTACTCAGCGCCAAGTATTTTTTGTATCTATGGGTGGATTTGATACCCACGATGATCAACTTGATACACACCCTGCATTATTAAGTACGTTAGCCCAAGGGCTTAGCGAATTTGATAGTGCTATGAAAGAGCTTGATGTTGCCGACAAGGTAACTGCGTTTACTATGTCGGATTTTGGTCGCACACTTACCTCTAATGGTGATGGAACTGACCATGGTTGGGCAGGAAACCAAATAGTAATGGGCGGCGCTGTAAAAGGCGGTGATATATATGGTGAGCTTTTAACTCAACATTTAGATGGACCGCAAGACACAGGTGGTGGGCGTTTAATACCACAAGTAGCTAATGAACAGTATTTTGCTACATTGGCTCAATGGTTTGGCGTACCGCGTTCAGAACTTGTTGATATTTTCCCTAACTTAAATAATTTTGATCAAACAACATTGGACTTTTTTGTTTAATTAGCCGCTAATGGTAATCCAAAAACATTTATTAACGTACAAAGTAGTCGGCTAGTCGCACTAGGCTGTTTGAAAAATAATAATCACACATAATAATGGAGCAATTTAATGAAAATTTTAGTAAGCCTTGTAAGCTTAATCGCCTTTTTACTGGTTTTGTTACCGGGTCCTTTGTATAAGTTTGACGTTGTAGAGCTAGGTACTGCTTTTGCTGGCTTTAAATTTGGTGTTTACGCTGGTGGTGCAGCGCTTTTACTGCTTTTAGTGCAAGTTATTTTTATGCGTAAAACAGTAACACTTGGTAGTGCTGCAACTGCTGTTATATTTTCGGCGATAGCAATTGCAATGCCTTTAAATATGATGAACACAGCTAAAAGTGTACCGCCAATTCATGATATTTCTACCGATTTAGTTAACCCGCCGGAATTTATAGCTATTGCCCCTCTTCGTGCTGATGCGTCAAATCCTGTGGAATATGCAGGTGAAGAAACCGCAGTACAACAACGTAAAGCTTACCCAGAACTCGCAACACTTAACTTTGCCCAATCAAAAACAGATCTTGTTAAAGCAACAGAGCAAGCCGTTCAAAACTTAGGTTGGGAGTTAGTAAATACAGATATAAGTAAAGGCATTGTTGAGGCAACAGAAACAACAGCATGGTTTGGCTTTAAAGACGATGTAGTTGTGCGTATTAATGATGAAGGCAGTGAACGTTTTGTTGATATTCGTAGTAAATCGCGCGTTGGTCGTAGTGATTTAGGAAAAAATGCAGAGCGCATTCATACATTAATTGATGAGCTAAATGCTGTACTGACAAAATAACTAAATTTAGCGCCTAAGTTACCAGGGCGTGTTGACCTTTCGTGGGTGAATTTACAGCAGTATGTTTGGTTTTTAGGCAAGGCAGAGCCTATGTAGTGTGGTTACTTCCCATAAATAGGAGATAACGCAGCATAAATACCAAACATGCGCTGCCCTTTGGGTTCTTTCTAGGGACGATTAACTCTTTGTTGCTCGGTTTTTACTTAGCCCGCTAGGTTACAAACCTCGCGCCGCGATTAAATCCCCCCTAGATTGAACAAATTTCAATCCACAAAGAACAACACGCCCTAGCACTAACGATTAAGCCCAAACACTGTTTGGGCTTTTTTTGTGCCTATTTTATATTGTCAGGTTCTATTCACAGGCTATGTACTATGGTGTTGATGATTTAAATTTTTAACAACTATGGAGTTATTATGAAAACAGTAGGATATGCAGCAAAAAGCCAAGGTTCTGAACTTTTAGAGTTTTCTTTTGAGCGCCGCGATTTACGAGATAACGATGTAGAAATTGAAATTTTATACTGCGGTGTGTGCCATTCAGATTTACACGCCGTGCGAAACGATTGGGGTGGCAGTGATTATCCGCTAGTGCCTGGTCACGAAATTGTAGGTAAAGTCATGTCGGTAGGTAGCGACGTGAAAAAATATAAACAAGGCGACACTGTTGCTGTTGGTTGCATGGTTGACTCGTGTCAAAGTTGCGATCAATGTGATAATCACGAAGAGCAATTTTGTCGAGAAGGCATGATAGGTACATACGCAGGTAAAGACCGTATTACAGGTGAAATGACCCAAGGTGGGTATTCTAAACATGTTGTTGTACGTGAAGAGTTTGTACTTTCAGTACCAGAGAGTTTAGACCTTTCGCGCGTTGCGCCATTGCTTTGTGCTGGTATTACTACTTACTCACCACTGCATAAATGGGGCGTAAAAAAAGGTAGCCGAGTGGGTGTAGTTGGCTTAGGCGGACTTGGTCATATGGCTGTTAAAAATGCAGTTGCGATGGGTGCAAGCGTAACGGTTATTGGTCGTAGTGAATCTAAAAAAGATGATGCCGTTAAATTAGGTGCTCAGCATTACTTAGTGTCATCGAATGACGAAGACATGAAAAAAGCACAGTCAGCATTTGATGTAATTATAGACACTGTACCGGTAAAGCACGACCTATCTGTATACACACCATTGCTTGATGTAGATGGTACTTTAGTTATTGTTGGTCAGGTTGGTCCGGTAGATGAAGTAAATACAGTACCATTATTAACGGGGCGTCGTCGTATTGCCGGTTCGTTAATTGGTGGTATTGAAGAGACGCAACAAATGCTCGATTTTTGTGGTGAACATAATGTGCTACCAGAGTGTGAGATGATCAACATTGACGAAATTAATACAGCATACGAGCGAATGGAACGCTCTGATGTTCGTTATCGTTTTGTTATTGATATGGAATCGTTAAGCGCATAGTTAACGCTAACTATTTAATAAAGAGCTGCTAATATGCAGCTCTTTTTATTTGAGTTATTAAACCTCAGCAGCGATGCTCTTTTTATTCATTTGAAAGTAGCTAAGAATCCACATAATAAATCCACCTACAAATAAAGCGGCTGCAACATAGCCCGTTTGATTAGGCGCAGCACCTTGCGCTATTGCAATTCCACCTACCCAAGGACCAATTGCATTAGCAACATTAAATGCGCACTGCACTAATGCGCCAATCATTGCGTGTCCATCAGGCGACACGTCCATTAATAATGTTTGTACAAGTGTGGCTAAACCTAGGCTACAACCTATAAAAAATATTACCGCATAAAGCATCCAAATATTATGGCTAGCGGTTACATAAGCAAAAGCGAATACAGTAGTACAAATAAGTACCAAACCAGTGGTTTTAATTGCAGATTTATCGGCTGCTTTACCAAGTACATAATTACCGAGGGTTGAGCCTATACCAAACATTACCATTGCAATAGATATTGTATAAGGCGCTGTTTTTGTTACATCTAAAATAGTATCTGCAATGTAAGTATAAATACAAAATACACCACCAAAACCAATAATTACAATGCCTAAAATAGACCACACAAGCTTATTTTTTAGTACGCCAAATTCGTTAAGTAAATTAGATGGCTTAGCATTATCAACATTTGGAACAACTTTATAAACAAAAATAAAAGCAATAAATGCAAGTACGGCAGCGCCTGCTAAACAGTATCGCCAGCTTAGGTTTTGTCCAACAAGTGTAACAATAGGCACACCAACAATAGTGGCCACAGTTAAACCCATAAACACCTTAGACATAAAGCTAGCACGCTTACCTTTTGGGGCAATATCAGATGCTAATAAAATAGCCGCGCCAAAATATGCACCATGAGGTAAACCACTTAAAAATCTAAATATGACAAGTTGCTCAAGCGAAGTTGACATCGCGCTCAACCCATTTGAAATAAACATTAAGCTTATAAAAATGAGTAATGCTTTGCGCTTTCTCATATTTGCTGTTGTTAACATTAAAATAGGTGCACCAACTACAACTCCCATAGCATAGGCACTAATTGCGTAGCCGCTTTGNCAGCATAGGCATCATCGAAAACTCAGATAATCCTAAAATAAATGTGCCTAGCGCTAATACGAGTAAAATAGCGGTTCTGTTAAGTTGACTAGATGCCGACGTTACATCTGATGTCATAGATGATCCCTTAAGGTTTAATTTTAAAAATGAAACTGCACAATAGATCTTGAATAGGAAATATTATGTGTATGCTTAAATTTTGGTGTGAGAGGGTAGTCTGTGAGGGCGCTATTTTAAGTTAAAAAAAGTACAGAGTCATGCATAAATTAGTGGTTTTATTAGGTTTTTAAAATGTTAATTAGAAGAAAATACTACTTAACATTTATAAAATAAAAAAACTATTTATAAAGCATATATATATAAGATATTAAATATTAGCCGAAAGGTTATTTAAAGCTTATATTTACAGTACAGCTACATATTGATATCACATTAATTTGCTAATTTTTGTACTAATTCACTCCTTAAGGTTTTTATATGTTTGGTATTTCTAAAAGAAACGCAAAAATTGAAGAAATGGAGCTTCAATTAATTCAAAAACAATCTATTTTATCGGCAATTAACAAGCATGTGGCCTATATTGAATTTACACCTGAAGGAATAATATTAGACGCAAACCAATTGTTTTTAACAACCATTGGTTACAGAAAAGAGCAAATAGTTGGTAATCATCACCGCATGTTTTGCGAGCCTGAATATGCAAAGTCAAGCGAATACAGCCAGTTTTGGCAAGCTTTAAAAGCAGGAAAATCTAAAGCAGGATCATTTTTAAGATACAAAGCTAATGGCGATAAGCTTTGGCTTGAAGCAACTTACTTTCCTGTAGAAGAGCGCGGCGTAGTAACCAAAGTTATTAAAATAGCCTCTGACATTACAACCAGTTATGTACAAAGAAAGGCACAAGAAGCTATTGCAAACGCACTCGATAAAGCATTAGCTGCAATAGAGTTTACCCCTGAGGGTAATATTTTAAAAGCAAACCAAAACTTTCTAGCAACAGTAGGTTACAGCTTAAAAGATATTGTAGGTAAGCATCATAAAATGTTTTGTACTAAAGTGTTTTATGAGAAAAATCCACGCTTTTGGAATGAATTAGCGCAGGGTCAATTTAAGTCTGGAAAGTTTAAACGCATTGCTGCCGATGGTTCAGAAATTTGGCTAGAGGCTA
>NZ_AUTQ01000115.1 GCF_000498095.1 Pseudoalteromonas sp. TB64 | reverse complement strand
CGTTATATTGAATACAAAGCAAATCCTTTGTTTAATATTGGCGAGCGCCCTACCCGCTTAACATTTCCTGATATTTTACGTCATGCAAGTTCGGTTATTTCTAAGCAATCTAATTTACGTAGCAGCTTTTACGATCGTAACCGTATTCATATGTTTCAAGGCGACGCGAGCTTTGTAGATAAGCACACGATTGAAATAAAGCGAAATGACGGCTCAACCGAGCGACTTACGGCTAAAACAATAGTTATAGCAACTGGTTCTCGTCCTTATCGCCCACCAGAAGTCGATTTTACACATTCTCGTATTTACGAGAGCGACACTATTTTAGGTCTTAAGCACGACCCTCACCGCGTACTGATATACGGTGCTGGTGTAATAGGTTGTGAGTATGCCTCTATATTTAAAGGCTTAGGCGCTAAAGTTGATTTAGTTAATACACGCGACCGCCTACTTGCTTTTATGGATGCTGAAATATCTGATGCGCTTAGTTACCACTTTTGGAACAGCGGTATTGTTATTCGTCATAACGAAGAGTTTGATCGAATCGAAACACGTGACGACTGCGTTATTATGCATTTAAAATCAGGCAAACGCGTAAAAGCTGACTGTATTTTATTTGCTAATGGTCGTACTGGTAATACAGATACACTAAACCTTGAAGCCATTGGTTTAAAAGCCGATAGCCGTGGCCAATTAAAAGTTAACGAAACATACCAAACAGAAATCGATAACGTTTACGCTGTAGGTGATGTAATTGGCTACCCAAGCCTTGCAAGTGCTGCGTTTGATCAGGGTCGTATAGCTGCTGATGCAATTGCATGTGGCAACTGTGACGACAGACTAATTGTTGATATTCCAGCCGGTATTTATACCATTCCAGAAATGAGCTCTGTAGGTAAAACAGAGCAAGAACTTACAGCCGCTAAAGTACCGTATGAAGTAGGTCGTGCTCAGTTTAAACACCTTGCACGCGCGCAAATTGCAGGAACTGAAGTAGGTAGTTTAAAAATACTATTTCACACCGAAACCAAAGAAGTACTTGGCGTGCATTGTTTTGGCGAGCGAGCGTCTGAAATTGTTCACATTGGTCAAGCCATTATGGAACAAAAAAATGGTGGCAATAATATCGACTACTTTGTAAATACCACATTTAACTACCCAACCATGGCTGAAGCCTACCGTGTTGCGGCATTAAATGGTTTAAATCGCTTATTTAAGTAGGTTATTAAGTAAGGTTTTTTAAAGCCCTTTATAAATAGATAACAAAAAGCCCGCTAATTAGCGGGCTTTTTACTTTTAAACAGTTGTACAAAGCTTGTTTAAATAGCTATTACTTATGGTACTTAGCACTTAGCTCATGTACTGCATTAATGAATACACCGGCATTTTCAGGGTCTACATCTGGTGTAATACCGTGGCCTAAGTTAAACACGTGGCCATTGCCCGTACCAAAATCTTCTAAAATAGTGCCTACTTCTTGGCGAATACGCTCTGGTGTACCATGTAACATAGATGGGTCCATATTACCTTGTAGAGCAACTTTATCACCAACACGGCGCTTAGCGTCGCTGATATTAATAGTCCAATCAAGACCGATTGCATCACAACCTGTTGCTGCAATAGCTTCAATCCATTGACCACCATTTTTAGTGAACAAAGTAACCGGTACTTTACGACCATCGTATTCACGAATTAAGCCATCAACAATTTTATGCATGTATTGCAGTGAAAATTCGTTGTAATCGCGCGGGCTTAATACACCACCCCATGAGTCAAATACCATTAGCGATTGTGCGCCAGCTTTAATTTGAGCATTTAAGTAATCGATTACTGAATCAGCTAACTTATCTAGTAATAAATGAAGTGTTTGCGGCTCTGCAAACGCCATTTTTTTAATTTTACCAAATACTTTACTGCTTCCGCCTTCAACCATATAAGTTGCTAGTGTCCACGGAGAACCCGAAAAACCAATTAATGGAACTTCACCTTTAAGCTCTCGACGAATAGTGCTTACTGCGTTCATTACGTAGCCAAGCTCATCGGTAGGGTCTAACTTTGGAATTTTTTTAACATCAGCTAGCGATGAAATTGGTCGTTCAAACTTAGGACCTTCGCCAGTTTCAAAGTAAAGACCTAAGCCCATAGCATCTGGAATCGTTAAAATATCACTAAATAAAATAGCAGCATCTAACGGGTAACGGCGTAATGGCTGTAGTGTTACTTCACACGCAAGCTCAGCATTTCGACACAGGCTCATAAAATCGCCCGCTTGTGCACGTGTAGCGCGGTATTCTGGTAAGTAGCGTCCTGCTTGGCGCATCATCCATACCGGAGTTACATCTACTGGCTGTTTTGCTAGTGCACGTAAATAACGGTCGTTCTTTAATTCGCTCATGGCGTAAATAATCCTAAGGCTTGTATAAATTGTACAAGATTATACCACCATATTCACCGCCCCTCTATTGCTTAGGGACGAAAACAACCTTACCTAGAGGCAGATCAATAAAATTTGAGGTTTTAATCTATTTTGGTTATAAAACAAGCAAACAAACCATAACATTTAAAACTTCTTGTTAATATGTTTGCAACATCACAAAAACCTTGTTATTGTTCATCCCGCGTTAACAAAAACAATAATAAAAATCTTAAAACAATAAAAATAATAGTTTTAAAATAATAACAATAAAAATCATCTCATAAAAATAAGAAAGCTTGTTATAACAAGTCACTGAAAGAAATTAGACCACCTTAATCGGTGGTTTTTTCTTGCCCGCAATAAACTTTTTAGTAATAAAAACTAAATAAATTACACCTCTTTTAGAACATCTATTTACTTGTTGATATACAGGCAAATTAAATATATCTTGATGTACATAAACTTATTATATTCTAATTGAAAGACCAACCCAGCTAGGAGAACAGTTATGCTGACGCGTGTAGAAAAAGCTCAACAAAAATGGGGTGGTAGCCACACTGTAATCGACAAATGGTTAAACGAACGCCAAGATCTCATTGTGCTTTTTTGTAAAATGGCAGGCTTTTCTCCATACGACAAGAAAGAACATGCTTTACCAGAGCCTGCGCAAATTGAATCTTTTTGCCAAATTTTAATGGATTATTTATCTGCAGGTCATTTTGAAATTTACGATGATATTGCCAAAGCTTGTGAAAATAAAGGTGTGCAAAGCCAAGCACTTGCCAACGACATTTACCCGCGCATATCAAACACTACAGATGTAGCTCTAGATTTTAATGATAAATATGCTGAAGTTAATAAAGATGATTTATTAAAAGATTTTGATAACGATTTATCTGTTATTGGCGAAGCATTAGAAGCACGCTTTGCATTGGAAGATGAGCTTATTGATAACTTATTTTCTAATCATACTGATTAATACATGCGCCATACACTTAGCCTAAATTATGGTTATGTGTAAAATGCATTAAAAAAGGGACCTTAGGTCCCTTTTTGCAAATATAGGCTAAATAAATTTTAGCTTATATTATAATTACTCTTCAGTAGCTGCGTCAGCATCAGCTTGAATTTCTAGTAATTCAACTTCAAATACAAGTGTTGAATTAGCTGGAATTTTACCTAAATCACGGTCACCGTAAGCAAGTTCAGAAGGAATAGTAAACTTGTACTTAGAGCCAACAGGCATAAGTTGTAAACCTTCAGTCCAACCAGCAATAACGCGGTTAAGAGGGAAAGTTGTAGGTTCATTACGTGCGTAAGAGCTATCAAACTCGGTACCATCTAGTAAAGTACCTTTGTAATGTACTTTAACTACATCAGTAGCTACTGGCTTTTCGCCATCGCTTTCGCTAAGTACTTCATACTGCAGACCAGACTCAGTTACTGTAACACCTTCTTTTTTAGCATTGTCAGCTAGGTATTTAACGCCCGCTTCTTTACTTTTTTCAGACTCTACTTTCGCTTTTTCTTCTTGCTTAGTACGTACTGTTGTATCTAGCGTTGTTAATAATTCACGAATTTTTTCTTCGTCAATTTGTGCTTTATCAGCAAGTGCATCTTCAAAACCACGGATTAAAAGCGCTTGATCAAGTTCAATACCAAGCTCAGATTTATCTGCTAGGTCTTTATTTAAAAAGTTACCTACAGATGCACCAATACCGTATGCTTGTTGCTGTTCAACAGTGTCTAATTTAACGTCTGCTTGTTCTTTTTTTGCTTCTTGATTACAAGCTGTAAGCGCTAAAACTGACGCTGCAATCAATGACAATCTAATCGTCTTTTTCATTTTAAATCTCCGACACACTTTGCAGTTGTCATTTAATGTATTATTACTAGTTAAAGATTAACTGCCTACATGATAGGCTGCTTGTTTAATAACTAAATTCTGCGTTGTTAGCTAAACTAAAAACATACCCAGTGCTTAGACAAACAACCTAGGCATTTAACGCGACCTAGTCTAACCTCTCAGTCACTAAGAGTTAAGGGGAAATACCTGTAATATGTCGATATTTCGTACTTTTTTAATCATATTTAGCTGTTTTTTAGCCACCGCCTGTACCGACAAAAAGCAACAGGCTGTAGCAAGCTACGAACATGCAGCAAAAGGTGCATTTTCGTCAGCACTATCAAACGATGGTAAATACAGTTTAATATCCTCTATCAACCATGGGGTCGCCCTGTGGGATAATCAACAGCAAGTGCTAAAATACCAGTGGTTTCAGCAACAAGATCAAGACAGTTTGGTATACGCTGTTGCCATTGCATTTGATAATAGCGTTGCCGTTACCGCCGAAAAAACCACCTTCGCCGTATGGGACATAATAACCGGAGCTAATAAGGGTTATTACAAAATACAAGAATCGAGTATTCGCGATATTGCTATTAGCGACCAAGGTCGTAGTGTTTTATACGGTCGCAGCGACGGCGTAGTTGTATTTGTAAACCTTGAAACAGGTAGACGAATACAATTTTTAGGTCATCAAGATAAAATAAATACCGTTGACCTATCTCCTAACGGACGCTTTGCTTTAAGTGGATCAAACGACTATGTCGCTTATTTTTGGGATACACGTACCGGACAAGTAATTCATCGTTTTAATCATCCTACTCGCGTTACCCAAGTTACACTTGACCCACAAGGTCGCTACGCATTTACGGCAGATAGTATGGCACAAGCAAATGTATGGAAGCTGACTACAGGTGATCTTGTAAGCAAACTGAAGTATATTGCGCGTCAGAAAATTTTTACTGCTGTGCGTTTTAACGAACAAGGCACTTTGCTTGCAACCGGCTCGCCAAATAAGCGCGTTGATTTGTGGCAAATACCAAGCGGTGAAAAAATTCAAACTTGGCAGGTTACCCCGCGCGAAGGCAGTAAGCCTAAATCGGCGGTGGTGCTAGATGTGACATTTACAGATAACGGTAAGTCGTTGTTAACCGAAAGCTCCAGCGGTATCGCAGAGCGATTTATTATACGAGAGAATAATGAACACAATTGAACATCGCTTAATGGAACTTGAAGCCAAAGTGGCTTTTCAAGATGAGACGATTGAAGTCTTAAATGATGAAATAAAAGTGCACCAGCAACTTTTAGCGAAAATGAAACGCCAAACCGAGCTGCTAGCAGAAAAAATTAAAGAGTCGCAGTCATCATCGTCTATGATGTCTGAAGCACCTGAGCCGCCTCCGCCGCATTACTAAAACAGGTAAAAGTTAGGCAATAAAAAACCGGGTTAGTCGCCCGGTTTAAACACACCAATTACTTGTTCAAATTGACGAGTAGATGCCTGAACAGCGTTATCTGGTTGCGCCATTTTATGGCCACACTCAACACACTCTACTTTTTCAACATCATGTTCTCTGTAAAGCATCATAGTATCCATGGCTTTGCAGTCAGGGCACGATGCACCAGCAATAAATCGCTTTTTTTTTCTCACAACATTTTTCCTGTGGTTTGAACTACCGCTATTTTATCGTATAACTTCACTTGTTGATACGCTTGATAAGAGCATTAAGTTCTATGGTATGATAACGCCAACTTAACAAGGGCACAGTAAAGTAACGCATTCATGATCCAAATATCAGAAATAGAACTACTTCGTGGCGGAAAAGCCTTATTAAAAAACGCATCAGCTACGTTATTCCCAGAGCACAAAGTAGGCCTTGTTGGCGCTAATGGCTGTGGAAAATCAACGTTATTTGGTTTACTAAAATCTGAATTGCAACTCGATGCCGGTAATTGCAGCATTCCAAAAGATTGGTCTATTGCCTCAGTAAAGCAAGAAACCCCTGCCCTTGAAATAAGCGCAATTGATTATGTACTGCAAGGTCACCCAGAATACTACGCTATGCGAATAGCACTGCGTGAGGCCGAGCAAAATAACGACGGCGACACACAAGCCAAAGTACATATTCAGCTTGAAAACATTAAAGGCTACAGCATTGAATCAACCGCAGGTGAGCTATTACATGGTCTAGGCTTTGCCAATAACCAAATAGAAAACCCTGTAAGCTCGTTCTCAGGTGGTTGGCGCATGCGTTTAAACCTTGCCCAAGCACTTATACGCGATGCTGATTTACTACTTCTCGATGAGCCAACAAACCATCTTGATTTAGATGCCGTTTATTGGCTTGAACGCTTTTTACGCGCTTACACAGGCACCCTTGTACTTATATCGCATGACCGTGAGTTTTTAGATGCGGTGGTTGATCAAATTTGGCACGTAGATAAGCAACTTATTAATGTGTACAAAGGTAACTACTCGCAGTTTGAGCGCCAAAAAGCAGAGCGTTTACTACAACAACAAGCAATGTTTGATAAGCAACAAGATCAAATTGCACACCTTGAGCAGTTTATAACGCGCTTTAAAGCAAAAGCCAGTAAAGCTAAACAAGCACAAAGCCGTGTAAAAGCGCTTGAACGCATGGAAAAACTAGCGCCGGCACATGCCGACTCCCCGTTTAATTTTGAGTTTGCAGATCCAAAAGCATTACCAAACCCACTCATGACAATAGATAAAGCCAAAGCGGGTTATGGTGACGTCACTATTTTAAATAATATAGAGCTAAACCTAGTACCAGGTAGCCGAATTGCTCTACTTGGTCGAAATGGCGCGGGTAAATCAACGTTAATTAAACTGCTTTCTGGTGATTTAGAGCCGCAAGCTGGCGAAGTTATTCAGCATCACGGATTAAATATTGGTTACTTTGCGCAGCATCAGCTGGAATCTCTTGATTTAAAAGCCAGTGCAATAACGCATATACAACGACTCGATCCAAAAGCCACTGAGCAATCACTACGTGACTTTTTAGGTGGTTTTGCCTTTATTGGCGATAAAGCACTTGAGCCTGTAGCCCCGTTTTCGGGCGGCGAAAAAGCACGTTTAGTACTTGCCATGTTGGTATATCAAAAACCAAATTTATTACTACTCGATGAGCCAACTAACCACCTTGATTTAGAAATGCGCCATGCACTTGTTATGGCACTGCAAGGTTTTGAAGGCGCTATGGTTACCGTATCGCATGATCGCCACATGCTTAAAAATACCGCCGATGAGTTTTACCTTGTAGATGACGGCAAAGTGACCCAGTTTGGCTACGACCTAGATGCATATTACCAATGGCTACTTAATGCGAATAAAGAAGCGGTTAAAGCGCAGCAAAACGACGAGCCTAAAGCAAACCCAGGTGTTAATCGTAAAGAGCAAAAGCGCTTAGAGGCTGAGTTTAGAAAAGCCATCCAGCCACTTAAAAAGCAAATTGAAAAGCTTGAAAAGCAACTCGATAAATTTACCGCCGAATTAAGTGAAGTTGAAGTGACCTTAGGTGATAACGAACTCTACAACGACGACAACAAAGCCAAGCTTAAAGAGTTATTAGCCAAGCAAGCAACCCTTACGCCTAAGCTTAACGACGTTGAAGAAGAGCTACTTATGGCACTTGAAGAAATGGAAGAAAAAGAGCAGGCATTCGCTGATGAACTTGCTCAATAGCGACCATTTTTGGCAGTTTGCGTGCACCTTGTACGCAAAGCCTGATCAACAAACAACCTTGCTGGCACTACAAAACCAGCAAGGAAAAAACGTTAATTT
Source organism: Pseudoalteromonas sp. TB64 (assembly GCF_000498095.1). Classification (GTDB taxonomy): domain Bacteria; phylum Pseudomonadota; class Gammaproteobacteria; order Enterobacterales; family Alteromonadaceae; genus Pseudoalteromonas. The sequence continues at coordinate 4,707 of NZ_AUTQ01000115.1, read as the reverse complement.
ATGCTTATTGCTACTTTATTTAGACTCATTAAATTTAAGTATTAATACCCAACAGCTAAATGAGTTAACGCAAGTAGTTAGTGAATTTGATACTCATGCATTACAACCTCTGCGCGCTGCTCGTAGCTATTTAAAAGCTAATCAGCATACAATAAGTGACTACGCCACAATACGCGCAGAGTTACTGAGCGCCGAGCTAAAGCTTGAAAAACAACAGCAACATATGTTGATTTCAGCAGTAAATGAGTTTGAATTAATCGAGCATGCAGAACCGAATAATATTGAGCTATATGTGAAAGCCACTTAGCCTGTGAGTTTTTATACCCTCTTCCACTTCTTATTCTCTTTTCTTTGTGCAAAAAACCTGTAAGCGTTTTATTCACAAAGAGGTTAAAAGCGCTGAGATTTTAAAAAAAATACAAAAATCATAGATTACGATCAATTCATTATTTAAAGCGCAAACTTCTCTGTGCTCTCAGTGGTAATAACTTATTAGCCCTTAAAACATGATCTAAATCAACTTAGCTTCGCTCCTACATCTGCTTAAGTAAATAACTTGATCTCGATCACGTTACATTCTGTAAACACCACCTATGATTAACCCATCAGCAACGAGGGGAACAACTCATGAACGTATTCTTTAGAGACTTTTTTACAGACCCAGTTTTATTTATGTCTTTTGGATTTTTAACTATTGTTGTTTCTCTATGTATCTTTTTTGCTTTTTTCTTTCTTAAAAAGATACACGATGCAGAAGTTCCTGAATAAAATTAAGCACGACGCACAAAGCGCCTTATCTGTTACTGATTAGGCGCTTTTTATTCTTTTTGGTACACTAGCGATTCGTTTTTGCAAAGTGTGTAGTACAAACATGATCCCACAGTTTAAACCCGCATGGTGGATGACTAATCGTCACGTTCAAACCATAATGCCGCGTTTTTTCCGCCCATTTCATCATACTCGCTACGAACTTGAGCAGCTTGATACACCCGACGGTGATTTTATTGAGCTTGCCTGGTCACTTCCGCACAACGAAACGGCTCCACTTGCAATTGTGCTTCATGGTCTTGAGGGCAATATTAATAGCTTTTATGCCAAAGGCATGATGAAAGCATTAAAAAAACAAGGTTATGCAGTCGTGCTTATGCACTTTAGAAACTGCTCAACCGAAGTTAATCGCCTACCACGTGCTTATCATAGTGGTGACACCGCCGATTTATCTTTTTTTATTAATCATCTAAAGCAGCAATATCCAAACAGACCTATGGTTGCCGTTGGCTTTTCTCTTGGCGGTAACGTACTTGCTAAATACCTAGGTGAACAAGCACAAGCATGCCCTTTAAATGCCGCTGCGGTGGTATCTGCTCCTTATGACTTGTCGTCATCAAGTGATGTAATACGCAAAAGTTTAGGTAAAATTTATCAAAAATATCTGCTCGATCGAATGAAAAAATCGATGCAACGTAAACTTCCACAAATTAAGCAGCAAATATCGATAACTACCGATCAATTAATGGAAATTGACGACTTGTTAGAATTTGATAATCAGCTAACAGCTCCATTGCATGGTTTTGAAAATGCACATGACTATTATCGCCAAGCTAGCGCTATGCCATACTTAAAGCACATTGCTGTTCCTACATTAATTATTCACGCAAAAGATGACCCAATGCTTTCTATTAAAGCGGTGCCTAGTAGGCAAGATGTGAGCGAGCATGTTACGCTGCGCATCTCAGAAAAAGGCGGTCACGTTGGTTTCATTAGTGGAAAAAATCCGTTTAAGCCTATTTTCTGGTTAGAGAAGGCCGTACCCAGTTACTTTGGGGAACATGTTTTAAATAAAGCGAGTAAAAAGCAGTAATGATCATCCCTTTTGAACAACTCGATAAAGATACGCTATACAACTTAATAGAAAGCTATGTTTTACGTGAAGGCACTGACTACGGTGAAGTAGAGGCAAGCATTGAATCAAAAGTAAACCAAGTTAAGCTTCAGCTTAAAAATGGTGAAGCGATGGTGTTTTTCTCAGAATTACATGAGTCGGTAACTATTATTTCAAAAGGCGAATTTAAAGCTCTGCAAAGTGAAGAGCATCAAGCGCAGTCGTTTGATTAGTGCACAACACTTGTAACTTTTGAATTGAACGTACACAATGGCTTTTTACCCAAAGAGCCAAAACATGATAAAACTCAGCACTCTAGTGGTAGCCGTATCACTAGCATTAACTAGCCAAGCCCAAGCAGAACAAACAATAACAGCATCTGAAAAGGCAATTAAACTGGCTAAAGACACCATTTTAATTGATACCCATATTGACGTACCTTATCGAATTCATGAAAGCTGGGTTGATGTAACCAAAGCAACTAATGATGGCGATTTTGACTACCCTCGCGCAGTAAAAGGCGGCTTAAATGCCCCATTTATGTCGATTTATATTCCAGCGCATTTAGAATTTGAAGGTAAAGGAAAAAGCTACCAATTAGCTAATCAACTTATTGATAGTATGGAAGCTATTGTACAACGTGCCCCCGATAAATTTGCTATAGCAAGCTCAACTAAAGATATAAAAGAGCAATTTAAACAAGGTAAGCTGTCTATAGCTATGGGTATGGAAAATGGCTCTCCTATTGAAGGGGATATGAAAAACCTTCAGCATTTTTACGACCGTGGTATTCGTTACATAACACTCGCGCATTCACAAAGTAACCATATTTCTGACTCATCTTACGATATTCGCCGAAAGTGGAAAGGCTTAAGCCCATTTGGTAAAAAGCTTGTCACTGAAATGAATAATGTTGGTATGCTAATCGATGTATCACACATCTCTGATGATGCGTTCTATCAAGTGATGGAGCTATCTAAAACTCCAGTTATCGCTTCACATTCATCGCTTCGTAAGTACACACCAGGCTTTGAGCGTAATATGAATGACGACATGCTATTGGCACTTAAAGAAAATGGCGGCGTTATTCAAATCAACTTTGGTTCAAGCTTTGTTACTGCTAAAGCAGGCTCTTGGGGAAAACAGCTAAAAAGTAAAAAAGAAACTGTAAAAAAAGAAGGTACTAAACTAGCTAAAGATTTTGATGCAGCATACCGCGCTAAAAATCCATATCCATTTGCAAGTCTTGAACAAGTGCTTGATCATATTGATCACGTAGTTGAGCTGATTGGTATAGATTATGTAGGTATTGGCTCTGATTATGACGGAGTTGGCGACTCATTACCTATAGGCTTAAAAGATGTGTCTAGCTACCCTAACCTTGTCCAAGGTTTAATGGATAGAGGCTATAGTGATAAAGATATTAAAAAAATATTGAGTGGAAATACACTAAGAGTATGGAAACAAGCTGAAGAGTACGCAAAAAAGCATTAAAGCTTGAAAGCTTTTAGCGATTAAAGGCTAGCTAAAACCTTAATAAAAAACACGCTTTAGGGCGTGTTTTTTTGTAGCTAAGTTCTTATACCAATCCGCAGTAATACTGAGGGGGTTAAGTTGGCTTTTCTTCAGACATTAAAAAACCCGAGACTAAGCTCGGGTTTTTTGGTAAAAATTAGCTAGGCTAATAATTACGCTACGATAGTTGCTACAACACCAGCACCTACAGTACGACCACCTTCACGGATAGCAAAACGAAGACCTTCATCCATCGCGATTGGTGCGATTAGAGTTACTGTCATCTTGATGTTATCACCAGGCATTACCATTTCTACGCCATCTGGTAACTGTACGTCACCAGTTACGTCAGTTGTACGGAAGTAGAACTGTGGACGGTAACCTTTGAAGAATGGAGTATGACGACCACCTTCATCTTTCGAAAGTACGTATACTTCTGAAGTGAATGTAGTATGTGGGTTGATTGAACCAGGCTTAGCTAGTACTTGACCACGTTCAACGTCTTCACGCTTAGTACCACGTAGAAGTGCGCCGATGTTTTCGCCAGCACGACCTTCGTCTAGAAGCTTACGGAACATTTCAACACCAGTACAAGTAGAACGAGTTGTATCATTGATACCAACAATTTCTACTTCGTCATTGATGCGGATGATACCAGCTTCAACACGACCAGTTACAACAGTACCACGACCCTGGATTGAGAAAACGTCTTCGATAGGCATGATGAAAGGCTTATCGATGTCACGCTCTGGCTCTGGGATGTAAGTATCAAGTGCGTTTGCAAGCTCAACAATCTTATCTTCCCACTCTTTCTCGCCTTCTAACGCTTTAAGCGCAGAACCAGCGATTAGAGGTAAGTCATCACCTGGGAAATCGTATTCTGAAAGAAGTTCACGAACTTCCATTTCTACTAGTTCAAGTAGCTCTTCGTCATCAACCATGTCACATTTGTTCATGAACACGATGATGTAAGGAACGCCAACTTGACGAGAAAGAAGGATGTGCTCACGAGTTTGTGGCATAGGGCCATCTGTCGCAGCAACTACTAAGATCGCGCCATCCATTTGAGCAGCACCAGTGATCATGTTTTTAACATAATCGGCGTGACCAGGACAATCTACGTGTGCGTAGTGACGTGAAGGAGTATCGTATTCAACGTGAGACGTTGAAATAGTGATACCACGTTCGCGCTCTTCAGGAGCGTTATCAATTGATGCGAAATCTTTAGCAACACCGCCGTATACTTTTGCAAGTACGTTAGTGATTGCTGCAGTTAGTGTAGTTTTACCGTGGTCAACGTGGCCGATTGT
>NZ_AUTQ01000114.1 GCF_000498095.1 Pseudoalteromonas sp. TB64 | reverse complement strand
ACTTGTTGTTACGGGACCTACCGTAATTGCACCTTTGCTAAATTCTATGCGACCAACGCAAGATATAGACCGCATACTTCGCTGGGAAGGGATTGTAATTGACCCTATTGGCGCATTGTTTGCTGTATTGGTATTTGAAGCCGTTATGCTTGTTGGGCAAGGCGAAATACTAAGCCATACAATTATCGCTTTAGTTAAAACACTCGGTGTTGGTTTAAGTATAGGTGTTGCTGCTGGTTGGATTACAACACAACTTATGCGTCGTGAGTGGCTACCATTTGAATTACATAAGTTTGGTATTTTAGCGTTAGTACTTATTAGTTTTTCTGTATCTAATCATTTAAGTCATGAATCTGGTTTATTAGCCGTGACTGTATTTGGTATTTGGCTTGCCAATCAAGACGATTTAGAAATTGATTCAGTCCTTGAGTTTAAAGAAGACTTATCAATGATTTTAATATCAACACTATTTATTTTACTCGCTGCACGCTTAAAGCTTTCGGATTTAATGATGCTCGACGGTGACGTATTTATATTTTTAGCTGTTGTGTTATTTATTGCGCGCCCGCTGTGTATTGCAATATCAACCTTTGGTACCGACTTACCAATGAAGTCGCGCTTAGTGCTCGCGTGGATTGCTCCGCGAGGTATTGTTGCTGCTGCAGTAGGTTCTGTATTTGCTTTAAGCATGATGGAAGCCGGCGTTGCCGACGCCGAAAAAATGGTACCGTTAATATTTACAGTAATTATCATTACAGTGGTACTACAAAGCTTAACAGCAATTCCTGTTGCTAAACTTTTAGGTGTACGTCAGCCATCTGCAAATACCATATTAATTATAGGCGCTAACCATGTATCGCGTGCAATTGGTCGTGGTTTGAAAGATCAAAATATTCCAGTGCATTTATCAGACCCAGCATGGGAAAACTGTAGGATGGCACGTATGGACGGCTTAGCCTGTTATTACGGTAACCCGCAATCAGAGCATGCCGAGCGTTATTTACCACTAACAACCATTCGTAGTGTATTAGCATTATCGCCAAATCGTCATCATAACGCGCTGGGAGTTCAATATTTTTCTCATTTACTTAATGAAAAAAATGTATTTTCGCTTCGCTCTTCAACGTCACATGCAAAAGCAAATAAAGACAGCGCAACATTTTTATCACGACAAATACTGTTTGGTGATGAAGGCTCATACGCACGTTTAAGCAGCATGATTGCAAAAGGCGGAAAGGTGAGTGCGACTCGTATCTCTGATGAATTTAGTTGGGAGCAGTACCAGGAAATGAACCCTGAAGCTATTCCATTATTTATTCTCAAAGGCGATAAAGACAGCGATGACGATACACCAATTAAGCTAAGACCTTTTACAATTAACATGGAAAAGCCACCACAAGAAGGCGAACGCATAGTTGCATTGCAACCGCCTAAAATGTCGGTTTTGAAAGATCCGCAAACCAAGGCTAAAGAAGAAGTTTAAATACTTTTACTGCCTGTAGAAACGCAAAAACCCTAACTTAAAAGTTAGGGTTTTGTTTTTTAAGAACCATTAAATAGGAAGACGAGCTCGGGCAACTACACTATCTGGCATTTTTTGCGCTAACTTAGTTAACGCTCGCTCAATTTTTTTATGAGTCGCCTTATCTGCCACCATGGAGTTAAATAACCAACGATACGCGTCTTCAAAGTCACGCGGGCTGCCATAGCCATTATTAAATAATTTAACTAAACGCAGCTGTGCTTTCAAATTACCTTGCGACGAAGCTTCACGCAAATAAGTAATTGCCATTGCTTTATCTTGTTGAACTAAACGCCCAGTGTCGTAGTAACGCCCTAGTTGCTCTAATGCAGCCGCTAAGCCTTGCTGAGCAGCTTTTCGCATATAATACACACCTAACTCTACATTTCGATCAACACACACGTTATAAGCCAGCATATCGCCATATAAAAACTGATAAGACGGCAGTGCCATTTTATTGGCTCGCGCCTCTATATCTTGCACTAACTGGCAATCATCTGCCTTTACACGCGCCAAATGCGTATTTTTATTTATTAATGCAATTAGCTCAGATTCAGTATACAGCGGTACTGCAGCTGGGCTTTCTGTAGCTAAGCTATTGGTTGATATAAATAAAGATAACGAAATTAACGAAAGCCTTAATACGCAATTATGAGTAAATAAACGCATGCTCACCACTTATAAAAATAAACTTATTAAATGATATACAAAGATCGTTCCAAGGTGAATTTTAGACACAAAAAAAGCTGCACTAGGCAGCTTTTTTTAATCTATTAGTAATTACGCAAACGGGTTGCGAAGTACCATAGTTTCTACACGATCTGGACCTGTAGAAATAATATCAATTGGAACACCCGTAATTTCTTCGATACGCTTGATGTAATCAATCGCAGCTTTTGGTAAACCGTCAAGACTAGTTACACCAACTGTGTTCTCTGACCAACCTGGCATCTCTTCGTATACTGGTGTTACTTTATCGTAACCTTCAGCTGCTAATGGCGTTATGTTAGTAACAGTGCCATCTTCAAGCTTATATCCAGTACAGATTTTAAGTGTTTCTAAGCCATCTAAAACATCAAGCTTAGTTAAACAAAAACCTGAAATACTGTTGATTTGAACTGCACGGCGCATTGCCACTGCATCTAACCAACCAGTACGACGAAGTCGACCTGTTGTCGCGCCAAATTCATGACCTTTATCACCTAAGTGCTTACCTACTGGGTCTTGTTTTTCAAGACCGTCGTAAAGCTCTGTAGGGAAAGGACCTGAACCAACACGAGTAGTGTACGCTTTAATAATACCTAAAACGTAATCAAGGTGTAATGGACCAAAACCTGCACCAGTAGCAACGCCACCAGCTGTAGTATTTGAAGATGTTACATATGGGTAAGTACCATGATCAATATCAAGTAACGTACCTTGTGCACCTTCAAACAAAATGTTTTCGCCAGCTAAACGTGTTTCATCTAAAAGCTCAGTTACATCTACAACCATTGCTTTTAGAATATCTGCAACAGCCATTGCATCATCAAACGTTTTTTGGAAATCTACAGCATCTACTTTGTAGTAGTTAACTAAAGTGAAGTTATGGTATTCAAGAACTTCAGTTAGTTTTGCAGCAAAAACTTCAGGATTAAATAAATCACCTACACGTAAACCACGACGTGCTACTTTATCTTCGTACGCAGGACCGATACCGCGACCTGTTGTACCAATTGGTTTATCGCCACGTGCAGTTTCACGGGCTACATCTAATGCTACATGGAAAGGCAAGATTAGCGGACATGCTTCACTAATTAAAAGACGCTCGCGTACAGGTACGCCGCGCTCTTCTAGCATGCCAATTTCTCTCATTAGCGCTTCTGGTGATAAAACTACACCATTACCAATCACACATTTAACATTGTCACGTAATACACCCGATGGAATAAGGTGTAGAACCGTCTTTTCACCTTCGATAACTAAAGTATGACCCGCATTATGGCCACCTTGATAACGAACTACTAAAGATGCTTTGTCTGTAAGGAGATCAACTACCTTACCCTTTCCTTCGTCACCCCATTGGGTGCCTAATACAACAACGTTTTTACCCATCGTAAATTCACTTAGAGAAAATTAGGACGAGATTTTACCAGAAAACTAAAGTAAAGATCACCCCTGTTCAGCTTATTTTTTCTGCGCAGTTTTTTTTGTACCTAAATAACAGCTAATAACCACATAAATAACAGTGATTTAAAGAGTTAAATGCAATTAACAAAAAGCCCCGCAAATGCGAGGCTTTTAACTTTTAAATGCTTAACGTAAAGCTTATTGAGCTTTAGCGCCTTTCATATATTGAAAGAAGTCGCTATCAGGTGAAAGCACCATAACGTCTTGCTTGTTTTTAAAAGTCTTCTTATAAGCTTCAAGTGATCTTACAAAGCTAAAAAACTCAGGATCTTTATTATATGCGTTAGCATAAATCCCAGCAGCATCAGCATCACCTTGACCACGAACAGAGCGTGAATTACGTTCTGCATCAGCAAGCATTACCGTTACACGACGATCAACACCAGCGCGAATAGTCTCAGCTTTCTCTTGACCTTCAGAACGATGCTCTTTTGCAACAGCAGTACGCTCAGCGCGCATACGTTGATAAATAGAGCTACTTACTTCTTGTGGTAGATTAATTTGCTTAACACGTACGTCTAGCACTTCAATACCTAACTCGCGTGCACTTTCAGAAGCTTGAACTAACGCCTCTTCCATTAACTCGCTACGCTCACCTGAAACAATTTCGCGAATAGTTCGTGTACCAAAGTTAGTACGCAGACCATTATTTACTTTTTGTTCAAGTAACGTTTCAGCATATTGCTTATCGCCACGAGCACGTAAGTAAAAAGCACTAAAGTCGTTAACACGCCATTTTACAAACGAATCAACAATTAAGTCTTTTTTCTCGCTAGTTACAAAGCGATCAGGTGTGCCATCTAGCGTTTGTATACGTGCATCAATACGACGTACTTGGCTAAAAAAAGGTACTTTTAAATGTATACCTGGGCTGTAGACTACCGCAGTTTCTTCGCTATCTTTTTGTACTTTACTGAATAACAAAACAATTGCTTTTTGTCCTTCAGGTACAACAAATACCGACGAGAAAGACATCACAATGGCAGCTAATAGTATTACTAAACTAAAGTTTTTCATTATGCTTATCTCCCGTCATTAAAGCGATCGTTGTTAAAGCGGTCACTACCACTATTAACAGTGCTGTTGCGTGACGTATTTACCTTATTGCGTAAATCTTGAATATCACTTGAGCTTGGTAGTGCAACGCGTGTTGCCGTCCCTTGCTTATCCATGATTTTATCAAGTGGTAAATAAATCATGTTATTACCGCCTTTCACATCAACCAATACTTTAGAACTGTTACCTAGCACTTCTTCCATTGCATCAATGTATAGACGCTCACGAGTAACTTCTTTAGCTGCTAGATACTGAGGTAATAGCTTTTCAAATCGAGCAACTTCACCTTGTGCTTCTAAAGTAATACGTTCTTGGTAACCTTCAGCTTCTTGAGTCATACGCGTTACTTGACCACGAGCACGTGGTTCAATTTCACGAGCATATGCTTCAGCTTCACGGATGAAACGCTCTTCATCTTCTTGTGCAGCAATAGCATCATCAAACGCATCTTTAACTTCAGTTGGCGGACGAGAATCTTTAAAGTTCACGTCAGTTACAATTAAACCTAAGTTATATGGTTCAATAACCTTATTAAGCTCATCCCACGTATTTTGGCGTACAACTTCACGACCATTCGTTAGCACTTGGTCCATTTTTGCATGACCAACTACATAGCGTAATGCACTATCTAAAGCCTCTTCTAAACTGCTATCAGCATTAGTTACACTAAACTTATAAAGATATGGGTCAATAACGCGGTATTGCACCTGAAACTCAACGCTTACTACGTTTTCATCTTCTGTTAGCATAAAACCAGAGGCAGACAATGAGCGTACAGCTTCAATATCCACTGGAATAACCGTTTCAATAAAGGTCATTTTCCAACGCAAACCAGGATCAGCTATTCGGTCATATTTACCAAATTGAAGAACCACGCCACGCTCGGCTTCTTTCACTGTATAAATACCACTTAGCGCCCATACAATAACGGCGATAATGAGCACAAATGAAATACCTGCTCCGCCAAGTCCGCCGCCATTATTATTGCCGGATTTTTTCCCGCCAAATAAGCCACCAAACTTCTTACTGAATTTACGGAACACCTCGTCTAAATCAGGTGGGCCTTGATCACGTCCGCCTTTATTATTCCACGGATCTTTGTCATTGCCATTATTACCCGGTTCATTCCAGGCCATAGCTATACTCCATTGTTATCTAAATAAATTAGGATGTTGTGTTAAATCTAACAAATCTACTGCGTTTCTCATACAAAAACCGACATTAAAACGCTAATTTTTAATCTCGGTTGATAAAACCAGCAATTTCAGGACCAAATTCTTTAATTAAGCGATTCCATTCGACTACAGGTAATCTAACATCTAGCAGCCAATTACCTTGCTCATCAAAGCGTTCTTCATGAACTGCACTCAAACTAAATAACGATGCTCTTAAACGACCATATAATGGAGTTAACAGTAGAGTTTCACTAAACATTTGCTTAGCAAGTAACTCACTAATTGCCTCACTGAGTAACTCACACCCTACACCCGTTTGTGCAGAAAGCCATACTCTTATAGGCTGACCTTCGTCATCTCGATCAATTCGAGGGCTAACATTATCTAACGCATCAATTTTGTTATAAATTAATAATTGCGGTACTTCATCAGCTTCAATTTCTTTTAACACCGATTGTACTTCTTCGATGTTTTCTTTAAGACGTGCATCTGCCGCATCAATTACATGTAGCTGTAAATCAGCTTCACGTGTTTCTGTTAATGTTGCTTTAAATGCAGCAACTAAGTCATGCGGTAAATGACGAATAAAACCAACGGTATCAGCTAAAATAACAGGACCAACATCACCTAATTCAAGCTTACGTAAAGTAGGGTCAAGTGTTGCAAATAACTGATCTGCAGCATATACATCAGAGTTTGTAATTCGATTAAATAGCGTTGATTTTCCAGCGTTAGTATACCCTACTAACGATACTGTAGGAATTTCATTACGCGTACGAGCTCGCCTGCCTTGCTCGCGCTGCACGGCTACTTTATCTAAACGAGAACGAATGTTTTGGATACGAGCACGTAATAAGCGTCGATCTGTTTCTAGTTGAGTTTCACCAGGACCACGTAAACCTATTCCACCTTTTTGGCGTTCAAGGTGAGTCCAACCGCGAATTAATCGGGTCGACATGTGACGTAGTTGTGCCAATTCAACCTGCAACTTACCTTCATGGGTACGTGCACGCTGGGCAAAAATATCAAGAATAAGTGTCGTTCTATCAAGTACACGACATTGAAAAACGCGCTCTAAATTACGTTCTTGTGACGGTCTAAGTTGATGGTTGAAAATAACGACATCTGCATTGTGGATTTTAACAATCTCAGCTATTTCTTCTGCTTTACCGGTACCGACGAATAGTTTCGGATGTGGTGCTTGACGGCTGCCTTGCACAACCGCCAAACTACTAACACCAGCAGAAGATACCAACATCTCTAATTCATGAAGATCTTCACGATCCCCCTCCTTAGGTAAGTCGATATGAACTAAAATTGCCTGCTCGCCGGATTCATAGCGGTCAAACAAATATTACGCTCCTAATTTAAATATTTCCAGCTTCTGGCTCTTCAGTGCTCTCATCTCCTAAAACACCTTGGAAGTTGACTGCACGAGCAGGTACAACTGTTGAAATTGCATGTTTATACACCATTTGGTTTACAGTGTTTTCTAGTAAAATAACAAATTGATCAAATGACTGAATTTTACCTTGTAATTTTATGCCATTAACCAAAAAGATTGATACTGGGATGCGCTCACGACGTAGTGCATTCAAAAATGGGTCTTGTAACGATTGGCCTTTTGCCATGTTATTATTCCTTCGTTCTAGGTGTTATTATAATTAAGTGGCTGAACTAATTTAACAAAGTTAAATTGATTCAACTACTACTAGCTTAGCGAACTTACTACACGATGCAAGTTTTCTTCATCGCCCGTTGTTAACCAAGTAACATTGGGCCAGCTTCTCAACCAAGTTAACTGACGTTTAGCCAATTGACGTGTTGCTGCGATGCCGCGAAAAACCATTTCATCATGGTCAATTTCACCCGCAAGGTAATCCCACATTTGTCTATAACCTACACAACGAATAGAAGGCATATTGGGGTGTAAATCCTTACGTAGATATAGGGTCGAAACTTCATTTTCAAACCCCTGTTCGATCATTATTTTAAACCTTTCTTCAATTCGGGCATGTAATTCACTGCGTTCTTGCGGTGCAATAGCAAATTGATGAAAAGTATAAGGTAAAGCTGGCTGTTTTTGCTTTTGCAACTCAGTCATGGTCTTACCAGTTAGTCGATAAACCTCTAAAGCGCGATTAATTCTTTGTGAATCGTTTTCACTCATTTTTTGAGCCGCTTGTGGATCTATTTTTACTAATTCTTGATACAAATGTGGCCAACCATATTGGTTAGCTTGTGCTTCAAGCTCAGCTCTTATTACTGGATCAGCCTCTGGTAATGGCGATAACCCATCAAGAAGTGCTTTAAAGTACAACATTGTACCTCCAACCAGTACAGGTACTTTACCCTGTTCGTGAAATTCATCAATTTTTTTTATTGCATCTCGTCTAAAATCTGCAACTGAATAGGTTTCACTTGGATCAAGTAAGTCTATTAAATGATGCGGAGCACGGGCAAGCTCCTTTGAATCAGGCTTTGCTGTTCCAATGTCCATACTCTGATATACCAACGCTGAATCGACGCTGATTATTTCGGTATTTAAATGCTCACACAACGAAATAGCCAATGCTGTTTTACCAGCAGCGGTTGGACCCATTAAAAATATGACAGGTAAATTACTCAACAGGAACACCTTAATCTAATTGCGTTAAATAGTGATTTAGATCTATTTTAACTGCTTTTTCTTGTAAACGTTCAATAGTTTGGGGATTATTTTGTAAGCGCGCTTGTTGTGTTAAAAATGCATTACTTGAATAAAAACGTGCTGGTACGCATTTCATTTGCCACTCTAACCAATTTTCTATATTTTCGTATCCCGCATTACATGCACTAAGTAACTCACCTAATGCTGCACTTACATCTAATAAATATAAACACGCTGGCAACTTTTTAACCATTACAAACTGTTTTTCTATTACTAGCTCAAAGCCAAGCAAAGTAAACCATGATTGCTGAGCCTCTATAAGTAAGCAATCTTCTTTCGATAAGTTTACTCGCACAGGTAACAACAAGGCTTTTCCTTCTAAGTTACCAAGTTCTTTAATTTGATTATGCCAGTCATCAACCAACGCATATTTAAAATGTGAGCAATACAATTGCTTCTCGGCACTAAATACGCATGCTCCATCATTAATACTAATGATAGAAACTACCTGTAAGACATTGTTTACTGGCTCTAATTGGCTTTGCGCTGACGGCATGTTTGCTACATTATCAAAATGTGCTGCGTGTTGTTCGCTCACACCTTGATAAAATGCATTTACATCATGGTGATTCGCACTTGGTGAAGCTCGGTAGGAGCCACTCCCGGCGCCTTTAGAGCCTGATGACGAATTACCAGCGTTGCCAGAGTAAGAGGGCTGTAATTGCGATTTAGGGTAATCAAATACCCCACCGCTCTGCGTATTGTCAGAGTTACTATGTGTTGAGTCCATAAATACAGGTACAGATTCAGCCTGAATACTTACTTGCTCACTAGTAAACTCACCTTGCAGCGGTACTACTACCTGTTTAATCGCTTGTAATATAAAGTCATGAATTAAACGTCCTTGATGAAAACGCACTTCATGTTTAGCTGGGTGAACGTTTACATCAACTTGTCGTGGGTCAATATCAATATAAATAACAAACCCTGGCAGTTCTTGAGTACCACTTACTTCTTCAAATGCTTGGCGTATCGCATGTAAAATAAGCTTATCGCGCATCATGCGATTGTTCACATAAGTATATTGAGTTGTATTAGCTGAGCCCACAGGTAGCACCCAACCATGTAACTGTAAACTCCCCTCACCGGATTGAATATGCAAACCTTGCTCTGAAAACGCCTTACCTGCAACTTGTGCTACACGTGTAATTGCCTGAGAAGGATCTGTTTTAGCACGGTACTGCCTAACCACTTTTTCGTTGTGGGTTAGTGTAATCGACACATCAAAGCGACTAAGTGCGATGCGTTTTATAAGCTCATCAATATGACTAAATTCTGTTTTTTCAGTACGTAAAAATTTACGTCGTGCGGGTGTATTAAAAAATAAATCTTTAACTTCAATGGTTGTACCATCAGGATGCGCAACTGGCTTTACCTGCACTTCCATATCACGACCTTGTGCAAAGGCCTGCCAAGCAGTGTCTTGCTCTTTGGGTTTTGAACTAAGTGTTAAACGCGACACAGAGCTAATTGAGGCAAGTGCTTCCCCCCTAAAACCAAGCGAGCAAATATTTTCTAAGTCATCAAGCGACTTTAACTTACTCGTAGCGTGGCGAGAAAGCGCAAGCGTGAGCTCTTCTTTAGCAATACCATAACCATTATCACGAATTCGAATAAGCTTATGACCACCACGCTCTATATCAATTTGAATACGTGTAGCACCAGCATCTAAGCTATTTTCTACTAATTCTTTTACCACCGACGCAGGGCGTTCAACTACTTCACCGGCAGCTATTTGGTTAGCTAAGCGCGCGGGTAATATTTCAATATTCATGGTACTTCCTAGCAAGCATTACGCTGATAATAAATAACTAACTTTGCGGTATATCGAGTTCTTGCCCGATAAATAAAGTGTTAGAGCTGAGTTTATTAACTTGCTTTAACTTACTAACCGTAATGCCGTAACGACTCGCCAACATGCTCAAAGACTCACCAGGGCGCACTTTATGCTTGGTTGGATACTTTGACTTTAACTTAGCAAATAAAGAATCATCAGGTGGATTTTTTAAATAATAATTTTTTATTGAAGTAAATATCGCTTTTGCTAAACGTTCTTGGTGATTAGCGCTTTTAAGTAATTTTTCTTCTCGTGGGTTAGATATAAACCCTGTTTCGACCAAAATAGACGGGATATCTGGTGACTTAAGTACTGCAAGGCTGGCGTGTTGAGGGTCTTTTTTATGAAGCTTTGCAACCTTGCGTAGCTCTTTAACTACTTCATCGGCTACGCTTAAGCCGGTTTTCATTGAGTGATCCATCGACATATCAAGCAATGCTTGCGCTAAATACTTTTCGTTAGCTGCATCTTTCATCACATCGGCTGCGCCGCCTAAAAGCTCAGAGTGCTTTTCTTTATCTTCTATCCACTTACCTATTTCTGAATTAGCGCGCCTTAACGAAAGCACCCAAACAGAAGCACCATTTGGTCCAGGGCTAGTAAATGCGTCTGCATGAATAGAAACAAAAAAATCTGCTTTTTTCTCTCGTGCTCGGTTAGTACGAGTATTTAATTTTACAAAGTAATCACCGCTTCGTACCATGCGCGAAATCATACCGCGCTCGCCATCAATCATGCGCTCTAAACGTTTGGCTATTTGCAATGTTACTGTTTTTTCGTAGGTACCCGATGGACCAATTGAGCCTGGGTCTTCACCACCGTGCCCCGCATCAATTGCAATAACAATATCGCGTTCTTGACTCAATTGACGATTTTTAGCCGCAGTTTGTGCTGGTGATACCGCTGTTGTGTTTTCACTTTTATTATATAAATCAACAACCAGTCTGTTTTTATAGGGACCTGTTGGAGCCAGTGCAAAAACCACAGGTTTTACGGGTTCACTTAATTCAAATACCAAGCGAACACTTTGTTTATTTTTAGGCTTAGAATACCGTAACTTACTTATTATTTGATGCTTTGGCGGCACACCTGGTAGTATTTTCAGCTCACTGGTATTTTCTAAATCGACGACTAATCGACTGGGATTTTTAAGCATGAAATAGCTAAAATCTGGCTTGTTATCTAGATCAAATACCACCCGCGTGCTATCAGGAGACGGCCAAACGCGCACACTATTAATCGTATTTTTTGCCAATAGCGGCAAACTTATAGCAATAACCATAAGATAAATAAAAAATTTAATTACAATACGACTCATTGAACAATCACTGCCTTAACTGTTTTTATTATATTGAGCTAAAAATACTTTATGCAATTTAGCTATTTAGTTTTTCGACTATTGCGACACCGCGCTCACTGGCACTTTTAATAACAATTTTCCGCTCATCATCTACATAGCTTAGAGTAATATCTAAATCAGGCACAGGAATAAATTCCCCTCCTTTTTCTGGCCACTCAACAACACAAATTGCATCCGCTGAAAAATAATCCCGTATGCCCATGTATTCAAGCTCTTCCGGATCGCCTAAACGATATAAATCAAAGTGATAAACATTCGCTTTTTCAAGCTCATAAGGTTCAACTAAGGTATATGTAGGGCTTTTAACTTTGCCCGTATGTCCAAAACCTTGTACTACTCCGCGTGTAAATGTCGTTTTACCAGCACCTAAATCACCATGTAAATAAATCACCGCACCTTGCTCTATAATAGCTGCAATCTGATTGCCCATTGCTACTGTGGCTACTTCATCACTCAGGTGAGACTCAAAACTACGCGACATAACTACCTCAAAAATTTATACAAAGCGCTTGTTTGCTAATCATACCAGATTATTTAACTTAGGCGATAACGGAGCTTATACTCAAGCAACCTCAAAATATAGAATTCAGCGTTTCATAGCGACTTACCATTAATGCCTTACTAAAATTTTTTTACTTCAACTAAAACTCGTACCTTGAGATAGCTTAGATAGATGTAGAATCCAGACATAAAAAAACCGGCTAAGCGCCGGTTTTTATCAATCAAAGAATTATAATCCTAATTTCTTTTCAAGATAGTGGATGTTAGTACCACCATTTTGGAAGTTTTCATCTGCAAGAATTTTCTTATGCAGAGGAGTATTAGTTTTAATTCCGTCAATTACTAGCTCATTAAGTGCGTTACGTGCACGTGCAATAGCTACATCACGGTTTTCACCGTAAGTAATTAACTTACCAATCATTGAATCGTAATGTGGTGGAACCGTGTAGTCAGCATAAATATGGCTGTCCCAGCGAATACCTAAACCACCAGCAGGATGGAAACGTGTAATTTTACCCGGTGACGGGATAAACGTTTCAGGATCTTCAGCATTAATACGACACTCAATAGCATGACCACGAATAACAACGTCGTCTTGAGTGAATGATAATGGCTGACCCGCTGCAATTTTTAACTGCTCTTTCACTAAATCGATACCAGTAACCATTTCAGTTACAGGGTGTTCAACCTGAATACGTGTATTCATTTCGATGAAGTAAAACTCGCCGTTTTCGTATAAAAACTCAAACGTACCTGCACCGCGGTATCCAATTTCGATACATGCACGAGTACAGCGTTCACCAATAAATTTACGTGTTTCTGCGGTAATACCTGGTGCTGGCGCTTCTTCAACTACTTTTTGGTGACGACGTTGCATAGAACAATCACGTTCACCTAAATGTACTGCATTGCCTTGACCATCAGCTAATACTTGAACTTCGATATGACGTGGATTTTCAAGGAATTTTTCCATGTAAACCATACCATTACCAAAGAACTGCTTAGCTTCTTGTTGTGTTAATGCAATTGAATCAATAAGTTCAGCTTCGCTGCGAACAACACGCATACCACGACCACCACCGCCACCAGCGGCTTTGATGATTACCGGGTAACCAATACGCTTAGCGATTTGCATGTTACGTTCTTTATCATCTGATACCGGACCGTCAGAGCCTGGAACACATGGAACGCCTGCTTTTCGCATTGCTGCAATAGCAGACACTTTATCACCCATAAGACGAATGGTGTCGCCTGTAGGACCGATAAATACAAAACCACTTTGCTCAACTTGGTCGGCAAAATCAGCGTTTTCTGCAAGGAAACCGTAACCTGGATGAATCGCTACAGCATCAGTTATTTCAGCCGCAGCAATAATGCGCGGAATATCTAAATAACTTTCAGTTGCTGATGGTCTACCAATACAGATGGTTTCATCTGCAAGCAATACATGCTTAAGATCGCGATCTGCCGTTGAATGCACAGCAACCGTTTTGATCCCAAGCTCTTTGCAGGCGCGCAATATACGAAGTGCAATTTCACCTCGGTTTGCAATGACTACTTTATCTAACATTAGAGTTGGCCTTTTAGGTTACGCTATTATTCAATGATGAATAGTGGTTGATCAAATTCTATTGGCTCGCCATTTTCAGCTAAAATAGCTCTTACTGTACCGGCTTTATCTGATTCAATTTGGTTCATCATTTTCATAGCTTCGATAATACAAAGTGTATCGCCAACTTTAACCTGCTGACCAACTTCTACATATGCTGGAGCTTCAGGAGACGCAGCAGAGTAAAAAGACCCAACCATTGGTGATTTAACTTGATGACCAGTAGGTTCTGCTGGTGCTGCTTCAACTGCTACAGGANGGAGCCGCTGCAACTGGTGCTGCTGGCGCTGGTGCATATTGTTGAGGAGCAAATTGTGGGTAACCTGGGCCTGCGCTCATATTGTTACGGTTAATACGTACTGATTCTTCACCTTCAGTGATTTCTAGCTCAGCAATACCTGATTCTTCTACTAATTCGATAAGCTTCTTTATCTTGCGAATATCCATTACACGACCCGCCTGTTAGTTTGTGTGTTAATTTAAATTAAATTGCGTTTTGCAACCGGCTAACCGCTGCATTTAATGCTGCGTGATAACCCATTGCACCTAATCCACATATCACGCCCTGTGCCACATCAGAAAAATACGAATGATGGCGAAACGCTTCACGTGCGTGCACATTACTTAAATGCACCTCAAAAAACGGAATATCAACACTTAACAGTGCATCACGTAATGCGACGCTAGTATGCGTAAATGCAGCCGGGTTGATAATTATATAATCAACCGCTTGCCAAGCATCATGAATTCGTTCAATGAGTGCTTGCTCACTATTACTCTGAAAATGCGTTAACTTAACATCTAGACTATCAGCGGCACTTGTAAGTTCGCTCATAATTTCACTAAGTGTTTGAAAACCGTATTTTTCCGGTTCACGTTTACCTAGCATGTTTAAATTTGGACCATTTATAACTAAAAGGTTAAATTTTGCAGTCATAATACGCGATATATCCTATAAGTAATGAGTTAAGCAGTTACTAACTAGTTTTTCACTTTTAAGTAAGCAGAAAAAGCAATGTAGCAACAAATTCTCACGTTAACCAACTATTATAGTGATTTCGACGTAAATAGCAGCAAAATACTGGTCTTATCAGTGTTGGAGGTACAAATTAAAGAAGAATTAAGGAGGTGCCACTCTCTAAATTAAGTGGCACCATTGCACTATTATTGTGCGCTGGCGCGCACTATAGCGAGGTGTTTAGCAAAATCATCAGCGTTTAAAAAGCCAGTCACTCGTTGCGTACTAAGCTCTTGCCCTTGAGTGTTAAAAAACAAAATACTAGGTAAACCAAACACCGTGTACTCTTCCATCAGCTCAACTGTTTTATTATCACTTTGCGTCAAATCTATTTGAATAAGTTGATAATGGCTAAATTCATTTTGCACTTTAGCATCAGGAAACGTGTAATGTTCAAACTCTTTACAAGCAACGCACCAATCAGCGTACAAATCGACCATAACCAATCGACCCTCATCGTTTGCTTGTGCTACCGCTTCTTTTAACTCCGTTAAATTGGCAACCTGTTTAAACTCATTATTTTGTGAGCTTACCTGTACTGTTTGTACTTGCGCTGACCAAAAATAGTTTTTGCTTAAAGTGAAACCAGTGATAACTAAAAGTGTTGCTGCAAACCATAAAGCTGTTTTTAATTTACTTGGACCTTGGCTGCTTTGCCAATGGTGTAAATAAATTGCAGTTGCTAATGCAAGTACACCAGCCATTAGTAAAATAATATCAGCGTTTACAAGTCGCTCAAGTAATATAAGCGGCACAACTAACATTACAAACCCGAATAATGTTTTAACTTGTTCCATCCAACCGCCGGCTTTAGGAAGCAACTTACCGCCAGAGGTACCAAGTAATAACAGTGGTAATCCCATGCCTAAACTAAGCACATAAAGTGTTAATCCGCCCACTAAATAATCGCCACTTTGCGCTACAAATAATAATGCTGCCGACAATGGCGCAGTAGTACAAGGTGATGCTATTAACCCCGAAAGCACGCCCATTAAAAATACGCCTACGTAATTACCACCTTTTTGATTGTTACTAACCTGCGTTAGTTTACTCATCATACTGCTTGGTAGTTTTATTTCGTACCAACCAAACATCGACATAGCGAGCAATACAAACAATAAGCTAAAGCTAATAAGTACATATGGGTGCTGTAAATAACCCTGAACCTGGCCACCAAGTGCAGCAACAACTAAACCTAATGCCGCATAGGTAACTGCCATTCCTTGTATGTATACAAACGATAACGCAAACGCTTTTTTAGTTGATAGGTTTTGCTGCCCCGCTATTAAGCTCGACAAAATAGGGAACATTGGAAATACACATGGCGTAAACGCAAGACCAACACCAACAACAAAAAATATTAATAAATTGGTCATCAAGCTCTGGCTTGCTAGTTGCTCAGTAAAGGTAAGTTCTTTTTCGGTATCACCCGAATCAATTGTTGGTTCAGCAGCCGGCTCATTAAGGGCTGCAAATGTGCTTGCAGTTGTGGCTACTTCATCATTAGCGTTATTTTGTTGTATATTTTTTACTTGGTCATCAACAATTACACTTAGCGGAATACTAATTACTTCTGGTGGATAACAAAGCCCTGCTTTGGCACAGCCCTGATAACGAACCTTTACCACAGCGCCTTCATTCACATTACTTAGCTTACTAACAACGCTTGCGGTATTAAAAAAAACTTCTGTTTTACCAAAAAATTCATCTTCGATAATTTCGCCACTGCCAGAGTCCCCCACCTCTATGGTGGCATCTTTAGCAATGAGCTCTATTTTCTTTTTATAAAGGTAATAGTCTGGCGCAATATCCCAACCCACAAACAAAGTGTTACCTTGTTGGTCAAAATCAAATACAAATGCTTGGTCTACCGGTAAAAAAGTGTGTTGAGGAGGCCCCAGTAAATCGCCAAGCACATTATTAGTTGCAGCCTTTACAGGAACAGTTAATAACGTTACCAATAATAAAAAGAAAAAACGCATTAATTCAGTACCTCATCCATCCAATTAAAATATGCTAAGTTTCCGGTTGCTACATCTATAACTTGTATCTCCGGTACTTCGTAGCTGTGCATTGCTTTTATGGTTAAAAACACATCGTTTGTTTTATCAGCCTTTGTTTTAATTAGTAGTTTAGCCTCTGTTGACTCTGCTACCTCACCTTCCCACATATAAATAGAGCTCATATTTGGCAAAATATTTACACAGGCTGCGAGTTTTTTCTCTACCAGTGCCTTTGCTAATGTGCGTGCTTCATTTTCATCTTTGCAGGTCGTAAAAATCATTTTAAATTGCGTACTCATTATGAACCTTTACTTATTTTATGGTGTCTAGCCTTATAGTATCTGATAGAAGGTACAATGTGTAGACGCTAAAACCACAGTAAAATAACGTTCCCCATGTACTAACCTTGAAAAGAGACCTAGTCACCCTCACTTATATTTCATCAACTCTTTTGAGTGTCATTATTTAGAGAGCATTATGTTTAGATTTTTATTTGTGTTGTTTATTATCATCCCAATCATCGAAATCGCTCTGCTGATTCAAGTAAGCGATGTGATTGGTGGGTTTGCAACAATTTCGCTTGTCGTTATTACTGCGATTTTAGGTGCTAAAATGGTTAGAACACAAGGTATGGGCGCACTACAAAATGTGCAAACCCAAATGGCACAAGGTCAAATGCCAGCCAAAGAACTATTTACCGGAATTTGTGTTGTAATTGCAGGTGTATTATTACTTACCCCAGGCATTATGACTGACGTATTTGGGTTACTATTATTGACCCCTGCAATTCGTAACAAACTGGCCGCAGGCCTTGCTAGTCAAGCAACTGTTAGAATGAGCGCAGGCATGCAACAAGGGTCATCGCCATTTGCTCAGCAACAACATGCTGAACGAGAGCAAGGGCAAATGGAACGACCAACAACTATTGATGGTGAATATGAGAGAAAAGATTAAATATTTATCGTTTTTTCTCTTGGAATTTTACACTCTACCCCCATTAATGAATGCAAATTAGAAAGCTTTTTTCTGTAATGTACAGAAACTGTTAGGAGAACTAAAAAACATGAACATTCGTCCTTTACAAGATCGCGTAATCGTTAAACGTCTAGAAGAAGAAACAAAATCTGCTGGCGGTATTGTATTAACTGGCTCTGCAGCTGAAAAGTCAACTCGCGGTGAAGTTGTTGCTGTTGGTAATGGTCGCGTTTTAGAAAACGGTGACGTTAGAGCTTTAGAAGTTAAAGCCGGTGACACTGTGTTATTTGGCTCATATGTTGAAAAAGTTGAAAAGATCGAAGGTCAAGAGTACCTGATCATGCGTGAAGATAATATTTTAGGCATTGTAGGCTAAGCCTACTTTTCGTTTATAAACATTTAAGAATTTAGAGGAATTTAAAACATGGCAGCAAAAGAAGTACTTTTTGCAGGTGACGCACGCGCTAAAATGCTAACTGGCGTAAACATCCTGGCAAACGCAGTAAAAGTTACATTAGGTCCTAAAGGCCGTAACGTTGTACTAGATAAATCATTTGGCTCACCAGTTATCACTAAAGATGGTGTATCTGTAGCAAAAGAAATCGAACTTGAAGACAAGTTTGAGAACATGGGCGCACAAATGGTTAAAGAAGTTGCATCTAAAGCAAATGATGCAGCCGGCGATGGTACAACTACCGCTACAGTACTTGCACAGTCTATTGTTAATGAAGGCCTTAAAGCTGTTGCAGCGGGTATGAACCCAATGGATCTTAAGCGCGGCATCGACAAAGCAGTTATTGCTGCTGTTGCAGAGCTTAAAGCGTTATCTGTTCCTTGTTCTGATACTAAAGCAATTGCACAAGTAGGTACTATTTCAGCTAACTCTGATAAAGAGATTGGCGATATCATTGCACAAGCAATGGAAAAAGTAGGCCGTAACAGTGGTGTTATTACTGTAGAAGAAGGTCAATCACTTGAAAACGAACTAGATGTTGTTGAAGGCATGCAGTTTGACCGTGGTTACTTATCTCCTTACTTTATCAACAGCCCAGAAAAAGGCACTGTTGAACTAGATAACCCATTTATTCTACTTGTAGATAAAAAAATATCTAACATCCGCGAATTATTACCAACATTAGAAGCGGTTGCTAAAGCAAGCAAACCACTACTAATCATCGCAGAAGACCTTGAAGGCGAAGCACTAGCTACATTAGTAGTTAATAACATGCGCGGTATTGTTAAAGTATCAGCAGTTAAAGCACCTGGTTTTGGCGACCGTCGTAAAGCAATGCTACAAGATATCGCTGTGTTAACTGGCGGTACTGTTATTTCTGAAGAAATCGGCTTAGAGCTTGAAAAAGCAACAGTTGAAGACCTAGGTACAGCTAAGCGCGTAATTATTACTAAAGATGATACAACAATCATTGATGGTGCTGGTGAAGAAGCGGGTATTAGCGGTCGTGTTTCACAAATTAAAGCACAAATCGAAGAAGCAACATCAGACTACGATAAAGAGAAACTACAAGAGCGCATGGCTAAACTAGCTGGCGGTGTTGCAGTAATCAAAGTAGGTGCTGCTACTGAAATGGAAATGAAAGAGAAAAAAGACCGCGTTGAAGATGCATTAAATGCAACTCGTGCAGCGGTTGAAGAAGGCGTAGTACCTGGTGGCGGTGTTGCACTTGTACGTGCAGCTAGCAAGCTGGTTGATTTAGTTGGCGACAACGAAGATCAAAACCACGGTATTAAAGTTGCACTTCGTGCAATGGAAGCACCACTTCGTCAAATCGTAACAAATGCTGGCGAAGAAGCATCGGTTGTAATTAACGCAGTTAAAGGCGGCGAAGGTAACTACGGTTACAACGCAGCAACTGGCGAATACAATGACATGATTGAAATGGGTATCCTAGATCCAACTAAAGTAACACGCTCTGCATTACAATTTGCAGGGTCTATTGCGGGTCTAATGATCACTACTGAAGCAATGGTAGCTGAAATCCCAAAAGATGAAGCTGGCGGCGCTGATATGAGTGGCATGGGCGGAATGGGTGGTATGGGCGGCATGATGTGATAAACATCACCTGCTAAGCACCTAGCTCAAACAAAAACCCAGCTTCGGCTGGGTTTTTAGCTATTGGGCACAAATAAAGTAAAAGCCACAGGTGTGGCTAATTAATAAAATAACTTCGCGTATCCTTTTGCTTCTTAAATGCATGCCAAGCCATACTCAGAGTTAATTTTATTTATTAAAAATTATTAAGGATATTAAGATGAATAAAAAACCTGAACTAATCATTTCATCACTCGATGCAGATAGATTGTATGACTTAATGGAATCACTTCCTGCAGGTAGCTTTGCTAATAAAGAAGAATTGGAAGCTGAACTGGCACGAGCAACAATAGTCGAACCTAAAGATATGCCATCGTCAGTTGTAACGATGAACTCAACTGTAAACTTTATTGTTGAGTCTTCTAAAGAAGAATTTACGTTAACCTTAGTGTACCCAAAGAATAGTGACTCTAGCGGCGATAAAATATCGATATTATCACCTGTAGGTAGCGCATTACTTGGACTGTCACAAGGCGATGAAATTGAGTGGCCTAAACCTAATGGCGGCTTAATAAAGGTAAAAATAAAAGAAGTAACCTATCAACCAGAACGTGCTGGTGAATTACACAGGTAAACACTTTATGCACTTAGCACTAAAAATCGATTTAAAGTAGACCCAGCCTCAGCTGGGTTTTGCTTTTTATTATAAAGCAGATTGATACTGTTTAATTTATACCTATAACTAAGTTACATATTGGGGGCATATACCCTGCGTAATCGTTTACTAATATGATAAAAAGCACATTTATTTAAGAGTACGGAGTAAACTAAACATGACTAACGTTCAACAGCATATCGGCAGCATTGCATTAGTTGTTAAAGACTACGACGAGGCAATTGAGTTTTATACTCAAAAGCTTAATTTTGAGTTAGTCGAAGATACTGATTTAGGAGATGGTAAACGCTGGGTGTTAATTTCACCTCCAAATTCAAACGGGGCTTGTTCAAATGGGACTAATTCGAGCAGGACTAGTCTACTGCTCGCTAAAGCCACAACACCCGAACAGATCAGCGCTATTGGTAATCAAACGGGTGGTCGCGTGTTTTTGTTTTTGCATACCAATGACTTTTGGCGAGATTATAATTTAATGCTTTCTAAAGGCGTTACATTTAACGAAGAACCTCGAGTAGAACCCTATGGCACCGTAGTGGTTTTTGAAGACTTGTATAGTACAAAATGGGATTTATTACAGCTTAATAATTAGTGAGATAAAATGCTGTTAAATATAAAAGCAAAATTTTTATTAAGTGCGGGAGTAATTTCATTCTCAGCAGCTATATGGCATTTACTTTGTATATGGGGTGGCACTAGTTGGTTTATATTTGCTCGCGCCCCAATACAAATAATAGAATCATCACAGCAAGGTACATTCTTTGCGCCTTTAGGTAGTATTGCAATAGCTGGACTCATGTTTGCCTGTACTGCATTTGCCTTATCAGCAATTGGCTTAGTGCGTAACATAGTACTTACTAGAACCGCTTTAATTGCTATTGCAACCTTGTGTATCATACGAAGCTTAATAATTATCCCTGCATTAATGCGTGCCGATACGTGGAATATTATAGCAAGCAGTGTTTGGCTTTATGTAGGTGTATGCTTTTTAGTGGGTGCAATGACGTTTCACAATTTAAAACCGAACACTAATAGTTGAGTGACGCTTAACCTCACGTCACTTTATTAACTAACTCTCTTACAATTGAGAATAAATCACTGGGTAGCATTCCCCTTTGCCCGTCTCGCTCACTTGCGATATCGCCGGCTTTAGCGTGTAGTGTTACACCATAGCGTGCTGCTTCATCAATAGTTAAACCTTGAGCAAGTAAGGCACCAATAATACCAGTGAGTACATCGCCACTGCCGCCAACGGCGAGTGCTGGGTTGCCATCTTCACATACCCACGTTTGCTGAGCATTATCTATTAATGTTCCTGCCCCTTTTAATACACAAGTTGCTGTGTAACGTTTGGCGCAAAGACGAGCATAATTAAAACGATCTGACTCTATCTCGCTGGTACTAACACTAAGCAGTCGAGAGGCTTCACCAGGGTGTGGAGTAAGTACGCATTGCTCTAACATATATGATGAAGCTTGCTTAGCCAGTAAATTAAGGGCATCTGCATCTATAACCAATGGCATTTTATTGTTTTGGCAATATTGCATTACTTCATCGAATGTTTGTTGTGCCCATTCGTCTTGCCCAAGCCCTGGACCAATAACAACGCAGCTTGCCCACTCTAGCGCTTGATGTAAATTATTACTGCTTACCATAAGTTCTGGTCTGCCAATACTAATAGGCGCTATTGAGCTTTCGTGTGTATACACTCTTACCATGCCAGCACCGGCTCTAAGGGCAGCTTCACTACTTAGCCTAATTGCACCTGCAGTACCTTGGTTACCACCAACACATAAAAGCTTGCCATGGCTGCCTTTGTGGCTATTGATTGCTCGTGTGGCTATTCCTTTAAAGCTATTAATATTAATCAGGGTTCCTGATGATTGAGCTATACGAATAAACGCATCGCCAATTGCTAAATCATCAAATACTAACTTACCGCTATATTGTTTACCTGCTGTAGTTGTGAGCCCTTGCTTTATACCCACAAAAGTAACTGTTGAAGTAGCTTGTACTGCGCACCCCAATGGCTGTCCGGTATTAGCCTCAATGCCTGACGGTATATCAATGCTTATTACGGGCTTACCACTGTTATTCACAGCTTTAATAATGCCAGCAAAGTTATCACTCACTGTATTTTTAAGCCCAGTACCAAGGAGAGCATCAATAACTATATCGCACTCATTAAGGGCATCTTTTGTAAAATGAGAAACAAGTCCACCCGCTTCAATCCATAACTGCTGCGCTTTTACTGCATCACCTGTTAATGCCTTGTTAGGATCAACTGCGCATACACTCACTTGTTTTCCTAATTGCTTTATAAGCCTCGCAGCAATATAACCATCTCCAGCATTGTTTCCATGCCCTACAAGCACCAAGGTATGCTGGGCGTTAAATAACTGCCATTGATCCAATACAGCCTCTCCTGCGCGCTCCATGAGGGTAAATAAATCACAATGGCTATTTTTAGCTGCAAGCGCTTCGTTATCTCTCACCTGCTCTGCGCTAAATATGGTTTGATTAAGCATATATGCTCCTGTTAGCTGGCTTTGATTTTACTTTATCAAGACTCAAACCTATCGGCTAGATTAGTAATTAATTTTTATATGTTGTGAGAACTGCTGGGAGGTAAATATTTAGGTGAAAAAGTTATTTAGGTATTAAAAGCCCGAGATTAAACTCAGTTCTTAATAATTAGCTAGGTTAGTAATTACGCTACGATAGTTACTTTAGGCCAAAGGTAGGAACACCGCTTTTATATGACACTTTATTTTAGACATTAAAAAACCCGAGACTAAGCTCGGGTTTTTGGGTAAAAATTAGCTAGGCTAATAATTACGCTACGATAGTTGCTACAACACCAGC
Organism: Pseudoalteromonas sp. TB64; assembly: GCF_000498095.1. Lineage (GTDB taxonomy): Bacteria > Pseudomonadota > Gammaproteobacteria > Enterobacterales > Alteromonadaceae > Pseudoalteromonas. Next base: position 1,107 of record NZ_AUTQ01000114.1, on the reverse strand, counting down.
ACCTACAGTACGACCACCTTCACGGATAGCAAAACGAAGACCTTCATCCATCGCGATTGGTGCGATTAGAGTTACTGTCATCTTGATGTTATCACCAGGCATTACCATTTCTACGCCATCTGGTAACTGTACGTCACCAGTTACGTCAGTTGTACGGAAGTAGAACTGTGGACGGTAACCTTTGAAGAATGGAGTATGACGACCACCTTCATCTTTCGAAAGTACGTATACTTCTGAAGTGAATGTAGTATGTGGGTTGATTGAACCAGGCTTAGCTAGTACTTGACCACGTTCAACGTCTTCACGCTTAGTACCACGTAGAAGTGCGCCGATGTTTTCGCCAGCACGACCTTCGTCTAGAAGCTTACGGAACATTTCAACACCAGTACAAGTAGAACGAGTTGTATCATTGATACCAACAATTTCTACTTCGTCATTGATGCGGATGATACCAGCTTCAACACGACCAGTTACAACAGTACCACGACCCTGGATTGAGAAAACGTCTTCGATAGGCATGATGAAAGGCTTATCGATGTCACGCTCTGGCTCTGGGATGTAAGTATCAAGTGCGTTTGCAAGCTCAACAATCTTATCTTCCCACTCTTTCTCGCCTTCTAACGCTTTAAGCGCAGAACCAGCGATTAGAGGTAAGTCATCACCTGGGAAATCGTATTCTGAAAGAAGTTCACGAACTTCCATTTCTACTAGTTCAAGTAGCTCTTCGTCATCAACCATGTCACATTTGTTCATGAACACGATGATGTAAGGAACGCCAACTTGACGAGAAAGAAGGATGTGCTCACGAGTTTGTGGCATAGGGCCATCTGTCGCAGCAACTACTAAGATCGCGCCATCCATTTGAGCAGCACCAGTGATCATGTTTTTAACATAATCGGCGTGACCAGGACAATCTACGTGTGCGTAGTGACGTGAAGGAGTATCGTATTCAACGTGAGACGTTGAAATAGTGATACCACGTTCGCGCTCTTCAGGAGCGTTATCAATTGATGCGAAATCTTTAGCAACACCGCCGTATACTTTTGCAAGTACGTTAGTGATTGCTGCAGTTAGTGTAGTTTTACCGTGGTCAACGTGGCCGATTGT
>NZ_AUTQ01000113.1 GCF_000498095.1 Pseudoalteromonas sp. TB64 | reverse complement strand
CATAGGTTGGATCTTAAGGAATAAAACTTGAAAACATGCTCTGAATTTGATCTGATAGTAATCGCCAAACCACTATCTATCCCAAAAGCAGAGCATGAATAAATATAATACTGAGTTAAACAAAATAACGAAAGTGCTTAACGATTTTAATATTAACGAAATAGGTAAAACAAGCCGTTTTTGTAGCCGTAAACGAATAATAAAACCTTTCGAATTAGTCATGTCGTTAATAACGGCTCTAGGCGATAAATCGGTAAACACCGTGACAGATTTACATCGTTATTTTGTGAAGTTGACGGAAACTGATGTTCAATATAAACCGTTTCACAATCAACTGAGTAAGCCTGAATTCAGCCAATTGATGAAATCACTGGTCGATGTGGCGTTAAATGAATGGCAGCAACAAATACTCGGCACAGAAGTCACACTGTCAGATTTCAAACGCATCATATTGCAAGACGGAAGTTCGTTCGCAGTGCACGATAGTTTAAAAGATACCTTTAAAGGTCGCTTTACTAAAATAAGTCCTGCGGCAATAGAGGTTCATGTGAGTTGGGATGTGCTTCAAGGTTATCCCGAAGAAATCTCAGTGAGTCCTGATAGCCAAGCTGAATATGATTTTTTACCTGATGCTAAATCGTTAGTCGACACCTTGTTTTTAGCGGATAGAGGTTATTTTAAGTTATCGTATCTTGAATCAATTGATACAGCAGGAGGCTTTTATGTTGTCAGGGCTAAAACCACGGTTAATCCAACCGTAGTAGCTGCTTTTAATCGTCACGGTAACGCGTTAAAACGGTTTTCACAGAAGAAGCAAAAGGACGTTAAAAAGCATATTCGTCGTAGTGTTATTGTCGATATGGATGTGGAAGGTAAAACTAATTATCGATTGATTGCGAGCTGGCCTAGAGGAAAAAGTGAGCCTACTTATTGGGCAACGAACTTAAATCGAGAAAAATTTAGCGCTGAAGCGGTAATAAAGCTCTACAGTCTCAGGTGGCAAATAGAGTTACTGTTTAAAGAATGGAAGTCTTATTGCAACCTGCAAAAATTTAACACCAGAAAAGCGAGCATGATGGAAGGCTTGGTGTGGGCAAGTTTATTGACGTTGTTAGTAAAGAGGCGAATAGGCATGAGTGTTCAACAACTTGCCGGTATTGAGCTATCAACATTTATGGTAGCAAAAAACACCCAAGGTTGGTTTTATCAATTAATGGAGTCGATAACACAAGGCGTGATATCGACACTGAATAAAGCATGGCAAAAAACTATCAGTTTTTTGTCAAAATATGCACGAAGAGCGAACCCAAAAAGAGATAAAGAAAAAGGACGATTAAAATGCGGCCTGAATCCAATTATCTCTTAATGTCTAACCTATGAGTAATAGCAAGCTTAATACTGCGATCAACTAAAGCGGCAAGTGCTTGTGTTGTCGCATAATCTAAACTAAAAATACTCAGGTTTTTAAATTCATACAGTTTAGGTTGATGCTTTTGCCACCAAATTGCCTGATTATTTTCACCGTACGTATAAAGCACCACTTTTTTAGACTTATTGCAGGCTTTTTTAAGGCGCTTCTCATCTGGTAAGCCAAGCTCAATCCACAGCTCTATCTCTTCACTATAGCTTACATGCCAAAGCTCAGGCTCATCATCAGCACTTAATCCTTTAGTAAACTCTAAACCATCGCAGCTATTTAATGCAAAAGCGAGTAAGCGAATCATTAACCGTTGATCGGTTTCTGAAGGGTGTTGAGCCAAGGTTAAATTAAAATCTTGATAAACGTGACGGTCCATATCACTAAGCGATAATTGGACTTTCATAATGGTGGATTTAAGAGCCATAACAACTAATCTGAAAAAATTTGCGTCAGTATAGCGCAATTAAGTGAATTGCCAGTTAAAATAGCAGTTAATTATACGTTAGGAGTTAAAAATGGCTATCCAGTGGTTCCCTGGGCACATGAATAAAGCCCGCAATGAAATTAAAGAAATAATGCCACAAATGGATGTGATCATTGAAGTGCTTGATGCGCGCATTCCTTATAGTAGCGAAAATCCGATGGTGGCAACCTTGCGTGAAGGTAAGCCGGTCATCAAAATTATGAACAAAGCTGATTTAGCTGATCCTAAAATGACTCAAATCTGGAAAGATTATTTTGAGCAAGAAAACGGTGTTAAAGCTATTTCTTTTGGACATGATAAAGCGGCTGAAGTACATCGCATTAACGAACTTTGTAAAAAACTGGTGCCGCATAAAGTGGGTGCCGATAAGCAAATTAAAGCCATGATAATGGGTATTCCTAACGTAGGTAAATCTACGTTAATTAATGTATTAGCTGGGCGTATAGTTGCAAAAACAGGTAATGAACCTGCAGTAACTAAAGCGCAGCAACGCATTAAGCTTGAGGATGGCATTATGCTTTACGATACGCCGGGTATGCTTTGGCCAAAAGTAGAGAACGAAAACTCAGGTTATCGTTTAGGTGCTACAGGTGCTATTCGTGATACAGCGCTTGAGTATGAAGAAGTAGCTAGCTATACCGCTGAATACTTATTGCGTGCGTACCCAGAGCTTTTAAAAGCACGTTATAAAATTGCCGAACTTCCTGAAAGTGATTGGGAGTTTGTTGAAATGGCGGGTAAAAAGCGTGGCTGTATTCGTGGTGGTAATCAAATCGACACGTACAAAATGTCTGAAATACTAATTAACGAATTACGTGATGGCATTATTGGTCGCATTACAATGGAAACTCCGCAAATGCGTGAGGAAGAAGAAGTAATGGTTGCTGGTTTACGTGCCGCTGCAGAAGCTAAAAAACAAGCTAAAGAAGAAGAGAAACTTCAACGCCGAGCACGAGCGCGTAAAAACCGTCGTTAATAATTAACCTGAACCTAGGGCGTGTTGACCTTTCGTGGTTGAATTTGCAGCAGTATATTTGGTATTTGGGCAAGGCAGAGCCTATGTAGTGTGGTTATTCTCCATAAATAGGCGATAACGCAGCATAAATGCCAAACATGCGCTGCCCTTTGGGTTCTTTCTAGGGACGATTGACTCTTTGTTGCCTACATGGATGTAGGTAAGGGGCGTGAGCAGGACGCGGAAGCTTTGCTCGGTATTTACTTAGCCCACTAGGTTACAAACCTCGCGCCGCGATTAAATCGCCCCTAGATTGAACAAATTTCAATCCACAAAGGTCAACACGCCCTAGAATAATAAATCTATCTCGAGCAGCTATTTTCAGCGCTAACTGCGTTGAATTTACTTGCAATAGACCAGCTATTGACGCGTAAATTCGCCTTGTTTTCACTGAAAATCTCTGGCTAGAGAAAATAAATTTAAATATCACCATGACTCAATACGTTAGTAAATCTCTTAACCAGAGTTCAGGTTATTTAGCGTTATAAGTAACTTAAATTTGTTAAATTGCAGACATAAAAAAAGCCCGTAAGGGCTTTTTTAGTTTCATATCTACCGTCACCGATATGAGCAATGTAGCAAGTAAAATAGGGCGGTTACTTATTATCAACATCAAGGGGCGTTGCGGTCCATAATAAGTAACCATAGCTGTTAACGTGCGCTACACGTTGTTTCAGGGTCAGAAACAATTAATCAATTCATTCCGTCACAAGCCAGTATGTCTTCCGTCTTGTTGATATTGATTATCAGTTAGATCTAACTATCTGTCAACACCTAAATGCAAATAATTCCTATTATCTCTTTGTTTGTTTTGTAAGCTATTGTTAAGTATAAAAAAGAATAATAATCTAAGCTGTTTGACTAACCAGTAGAGCTTTAATTCGATATATCTAATAGTGATTTTTATTTATTAGAGCTAATCGATTAATGCAGGAGAGAGGTTTTCGTTTATATTTTAAGCTTAGGGCCCTAGGGCTGTGTCTTTGGAAAAGTTTAGCGAGCTTTAATGTGAATGCTCTATAAGGTTTGGACATAAAAACCCCCCAGTAATTGGTATGTCCAACTATTGGGGTTACTTCATTTACTGCGCATTTTTAATTGGGATTATACTATTGGTTATTAGCGTAGTAGGCGTTTTCACCACTTACGTTTGTTTTTAACAAATCATTTTTTCTTTGTAACTCTCTAAGAATAACGATTCGCTTAGCTGGAATATTAAGATTGTTTAAGCGAGGAAAGCTATGCTGAGGGATCAGTAATGCTTTATCCCAATTACTAATAATAATATCGTAAGAGTCTCGGTGCTTAGGACCTGTTACATCAGTAATGTCATAATTATCGATGGTAAAAAGAGCTGTTTTTTTATTTTTTAACTTATTTAGTAAATCGTTATCTGCATACAAACTCAGGTGAGCAAGTAAATCATTATTAAAGTCATTAAAATATGCTTTTTTATCTTTATACATGGTCGATACATTAAGAAGGTTACTGCTGTAATTAGTGCCTCTATTTGAATTAATAAATTCTTGAGCGTTATCAATTAATGAAGGCATTAAGTTATTAGCGGTGTATGCCTGAGTTCTAATATTTGGTGAACCGATATAGCCTTTATATAAGCCATACATTACAAGAGGGTTATTTTTATTTAATGGCATTAATATTTTGTATTCAATGTCATCTAAACTAAGTTCTTGCCCGTTATATGTGAATAGCTTTTTGTAAAAGAAGCTGCTTTTATCAGCCACGTCATAAGATAAACTATTAGTGTCTTTTGGGTAGCGCTGAGCTAATTCATTTATTACTGCTACATTATGTAGATTCAGCCAAAATGCAGTTTGTTCTTCATTACTTAATTTACTAAGTTGGTTATTTGCTAAATAACTAAGAAGATTACTTTGTATAGCTGCAATTGATTTTGTTAATTCTGGATCATCAATAAATTGCTCATAATAAAAGCGGTTTGCTTCTGCATCAGTCGCTCGGTTACTTCCAAGGTTAGGACCTTGCTCATTTTCATCATAGGAAATGTACGATCTATCTGAACNGAGCCAATTCAAGAACAGAGGCTTCTAAAACAGTATTGTATTGAGAGTAGTCAACTGCAAAATTAGCAGTCACTTGATTCTTACTGTCTAAAGAATTTGTTGTATTGCTACTTTCAGCAAAGCACGGGGCTGACAGCAACGTACTCAGCATTACAGATTTAGCTATTAATTTGATCATATTATTTCCCTCGATGATTATATCCAATATCGCTCACGGTTGTTTGTTTTGTGAACAAAGTAATAATATGCATTAAATTAAGCTTAGTCAAATTATTGTAATTTATTGGCTGCTATACGTAAATTAATTTGCTTTACGAGTACTTTATCTTGTTTGTTAAAACGTCCTACAATAAGCAAAAAGTCACTACCGTCAGTTTTTATTACTTTAATACTTGTATTATCAAGTTTGGTTTTACCGTATGTGGTTTCTATTTTTTCTATGTCTTTAAAATGACTAAGATCTGATTCAAGTTCTCCTTGGTCATTTTTGTAATAGCTAAAAATATAGTTCTCGGTTATTCCGTTACCGTCTTCTCGGTAATCAAACATTGCATCGCTATAAAAGTAGAGTATTTCTTCGTTTTCAGGTGTTAGGCGATTACGTTTTAAAAAGTGTACTTGGTAAGACCATAAACTATCGCCTTTTATAATTGCGGCATTGGGTAAAATATTTACTTCTTGAAGTACGCCTAAAAATAATAGAGGTGCAAACACAAGCGAGATTAAATACTGTCTAATTCGCCAGTACGAGTTGTAATGTAGGGCTTCTTTACTTGTATCGGTTTGTTCAATGTAACTAACTAGAGGCAACCATAAAAATGGCATTATACAAATCACTATGGTTGCGTATTCGTCCATACGATAAGCAAAGGCGCTGGCGAGTACCATTAGCCAGAGTGTTAAGGCAGTCCAGTTAGGCATTACTCTATTTTTGTTTAACTGTTGTTGGCTGTGCTTTGCAAGTGCGAGATACAAAGGGTAATACCATAAAAACGCAAATATACCTCGAGCAATAGGCATAATACTTGAGTTATCGCGCTCTTTAATGGCTTTAAAGTTACGATAACTCCAGTAGTTAACAAATATGCCTAAACTTAAAATACTGTAAATAATAAACTTACTTATAGACACTGCATAAAATGGACTATCTTCAAATTTAACTTTTTTTGCTGACTCTAATCGCCAATCGGCGAAAAAGAATATGAGTACTAAAATATAGCCAGCCAACACATATTTAAGCCAGCTATAACCAAAGCTATCTAGCACATCAGCTGTTGTATGAGGTGTTTCGGTCGTTTCCGCGTATTTTAGAATAGGGTAATGGGTTGCTGATATTAACTTTTTACGCTGTGCTAAATAATCATCTATTTGAGCGGCTTTAATATGATCTTGTTTTGCGTAATAGTCATAACTCAGTGTTAAAACGTTATCATTAAATTCAGTAGTTGTTTTTAGATTGAAGTAGTTGTTATCAATTTCTTGTTGATCGCTATCAAATCCCCAACCTTTTTCTGCAAAATGTAGTTTTATTGTGGTGTTAATTATATTGGGGTAGCCAAAGTAGAGTGGGTCGGTGCGATTTACCTGCTTTGGTTCGTAAACGCTATTTTGTATTTCACTCGCATAAAAACTAGCTTCGTAGCCTTCGTCTGTTTTTTCCCAAAATTCACTAATTAAATACGATTCTTTGGTTATTAGTTTACCCGTTTGTTCTTGCTCACTAATTGCCATTGCTTCATTGATTGATAAGCCATTTAAAAAACTTTGGTAATACTCGAAGTAAGATTTAGCAACGCTATTTAGACCACTGCTGGCTATATTGCTTCTTCGGTTAATTGCTTCAAATTCAGCATAAGTGTACTGGGTTTCAAAACGTGATGGCTCAGATACTTTTTCAGCAATGGAAAAGTTATCCTCTACAGATACATTTGTATGTACAGGTTTTTGCGCCATTGAAGTTAAAGCGCTTTCACCTTTATCAATAATTAGGGCATAGCCATAATCAGGCTGTGCTAAATATTCGAGAGAGCCGCGTTGATAGTTAATCGTAGGATCGAGCCAGTAGCGTTTTCCGTTTTGTTTAAGCGTAACAATTACGTGATTAAATACACTTGCAGAAGGTGGAAGTTTTTTTAAACGTTTGGTTTCCTCTGTATCAACTAGCGCAGGAAAGGCTTCTATATCCATCGCTTTTAATAACGAAATAAGCAGTACTGTTTTATCTTTACAATCGCCATATCGTAGCGAAAGCGTTTCTGAAGCTGACGTTGGTTGATGCGAGTTAGTGCCCATTTCAAGCCCTAAATATCGAACTTCGTCTTGGCTAAAGCGCAGTGCTGCTGCAATCTTATCTGATGTTTTTGTGTGTTTTGCTTTTATTTTTTCAGCAACATCCAAAATGCTGTTTGGGGTTTCTATGGCTGATTGATAAAGTGGATATGCCCAGTTAACTACCTGACCCCAATCGTCAAACTCAGAAAAGTAAACTTGTGTATACGGGTCGTACCACGTTGGGGTTTGAGAATTTTGCTCCAGTAAAGGTTCTTCAAAAAGAGTTATAGAATAATCTTTGCCATATTTGTTAAGCGTTTCTTGAATATCTGCTGTGCCGTTTATTGTATTAATATGTAAAGGCGTTTGTTTACCCCAAAGTACACGCATATTTTGTTGCACTACGGGTACCGACCAGTTAAGCGTGCGCCTTGTACTAAATTTATTAGCATATATAGGGTTGCTACCTGTCACTGTGTAGCTGTAATCGAGTATGTCGCCACTGCGCATATCATCAATAATAATATTGAGTGATAAGCTACCATTATAAATACGATCAGCTAACTCAGATTCACCTTGTATAACCGTCATTCTCGCGCTACCAAGCTTATCAATACGCTCATTATTTCTAATAATTGTTAAGCTATTTAGTGTTAGCGACTCGTAACTTGGATCAAAATCAAGGTTAAGCTGGCTTATATAATCAACACCGCTTTGATTCAATGCCTGCATAACCAACCGTGTATAGCGTTGCTGTTTTTGTTTGCTCGGTATATAGGATTGGTTGTCTAGCAGTAAATACAAAGTGCCATCACGCACTTTTGTTTTATCTGTTTGTTCAGGCTGTTTTATTTTATGAGTATTAACCCAATCAGCGGGTGGATCTAATTCATATTGCTGAGCAACAGCACTACTGCATGAAATGAATAAGCAAAAGGTTAGTAGGTAAGAGACAAGTGGGGAGGAGTTCCATTTCATTTTAGGTTCTTATTGTTGTTGTTTTATGCATATATACTGAAAGTGAAATGTATCAAATTTCGGCATTTTCAACAATATAATGTTAATAGCATCTATACGCATATTTATACATGCAAGTACGGTAAAGCATAAGTTTCAACTCAAGTTAACCAGCCCTTTATATGCACGGGTTATAAATACAACAAAAGCATAAAGGTAATTAATTATCTCTAAAAATGACTTTTCAAAGATATTTTAACCACTGTTATATGTAATTTTTAGAAAACCAGCTTTGCTGTTTGTCTTTTTATTAGGCATGCATTTTACTTTGCAAAATACACTATGCTTTTATAAAGCACGTTACTACAGCATTTACTGCTCAGCAAATGGGCAATTTGATTGATGTTAGTCGCTCTACAGCACGCTGTTACTTGGAGTCTTTACTTGAGTAGATAAGTTAACAGCGGATCAAAGTTGCAACAGTATCGGTCGCCCTGAGCGTTGTTATAAAATAATGAAGTAACTTTGTGTACCTAATACTCAAACCTTAAATGCTATTTATTTCAATGCATTGCGTTTTTTTTGTCATGTTTGATATTTAATAGATGGTGACGATCAAAAAAATATGTTGAATTGATTGCATTTTAAGCGGCTTGTATGGTGATGTTCGCTTTAAGTGATGTTATACTCCTGCGGAATAATTTATCGACTTTATTAAGAGCAAAATTAATGGCAGATTTATCGAAGTACAGAAACATTGGTATTTTCGCGCACGTTGATGCGGGTAAGACCACGACTACTGAGCGTATCCTAAAGCTTACTGGTCAAATCCATAAAACTGGTGAGGTTCATGATGGTGAATCTACTACTGACTTCATGGAACAAGAAGCTGAGCGCGGTATTACTATTCAGTCTGCGGCTGTAAGCTGTTTCTGGAAAGATCACCGCTTTAACGTTATCGATACTCCTGGACACGTTGACTTCACAGTTGAAGTTTACCGTTCACTTAAAGTACTAGATGGCGGCATCGGTGTGTTCTGTGGTTCTGGTGGTGTTGAACCACAATCAGAAACTAACTGGCGTTATGCTAATGATTCAGAAGTTGCACGTATTATCTTCGTAAATAAATTAGACCGTATGGGTGCTGATTTTTACCGTGTAACTGAGCAAGTACGTAAAGTACTTGGCGCAACTCCACTAATCATGACTTTACCAATTGGTATTGAAGATGAGTTTGTTGGTGTTGTAGATGTTTTAACTAAAAAAGCATACGTTTGGGATGACACTGGTCTTCCTGAAAACTACGAAATCACAGACGTTCCTGCAGACATGGTAGATAAAACTGACGAGTATTATGAAATGCTTGTTGAAACTGCCCTTGAGCAAGACGATGCACTACTTGAAGCTTACATGGAAGGTGAAGCACCTTCTTTAGAAGACATCAAACGTTGTATCCGTAAAGGTACTCGTGACCTTGCTTTCTTCCCAACATACTGTGGTTCTGCGTTTAAGAACAAAGGTATGCAGCTTATTCTTGACGCTGTTGTTGATTACTTACCAGCTCCTACAGAAGTTGATCCTCAACCTCTTATGGATGAAGAAGGTAACGAAAATGGCGAGTTCGCAGTAGTATCTACTGACGAACCTTTCAAAGCGTTAGCATTCAAAATAATGGATGACCGTTTTGGTGCATTAACATTCGTACGTATTTACTCAGGTAAACTAAACAAGGGTGACACTATCCTTAACTCGTTTACTGGTAAAACTGAGCGTGTTGGCCGTATGGTTGAGATGCAAGCAGATGACCGTAACGAATTAACTAGCGCACAAGCTGGTGACATCATTGCTATCGTAGGCATGAAAAACGTGCAAACAGGTCACACTCTATGTGATCCTAAGCACCCAGTAACACTTGAGCCAATGGTATTCCCAACTCCAGTAATCTCGATTGCTGTACAGCCTAAAGATAAAGGCGGTAATGAGAAAATGGGTGTTGCTATCGGTAAAATGGTTGCAGAAGATCCATCTTTCCAAGTTGAGACTGATGAAGATTCAGGCGAGACTATCCTTAAAGGTATGGGTGAGCTTCACTTAGATATCAAAGTAGATATTCTTAAGCGTACTTACGGCGTAGACCTTATTGTTGGTCAACCACAAGTTGCTTACCGTGAAACTATCACTAAAGAAATTGAAGATAGCTACACGCATAAGAAACAATCTGGTGGTTCTGGTCAGTTCGGTAAAATCGACTACCGTATCAAGCCAGGCGAAGTTGCTTCAGGCTTCACGTTTAAATCATCAGTTGTTGGTGGTAACGTACCTAAAGAATTCTGGCCTGCAGTAGAAAAAGGCTTTAAATCAATGATGGGTACTGGTGTTCTAGCTGGTTTCCCTGTACTTGACGTTGAAGTTGAACTTTTCGACGGTGGTTTCCATGCCGTGGATTCATCTGCAATCGCGTTCGAAATCGCTGCTAAAGGCGCTTTCCGTCAATCGATCCCTAAAGCGGGTGCACAACTTCTTGAGCCAATCATGAATGTTGACGTGTTCACTCCAGAAGATCACGTTGGTGACGTAATCGGTGACCTTAACCGTCGTCGTGGTATGATGAAAGACCAAGAAGCTGGTTTAACAGGCAGCCGTATTAAAGCTGACGTACCGTTATCAGAAATGTTCGGTTACATCGGTACACTACGTACAATGACATCTGGTCGTGGTCAGTTCTCTATGGAGTTCTCACACTACGCTGCATGTCCGCAAAACGTTGCTGATACAGTAATCGCTGCAGAAAAAGAGAAGAAAGCTGCTAAGTAATTAGCTCTTTAACTCTTTAAGAAAACCCGCACATGTTGCGGGTTTTTTATTGCCTATAATTAACTAACCTGAACTTTTGATAATAAACCTGCCTCCATTTCAAGCAGCCACTTTTAATACTAATACTAAGTAACTTAGAGCTCTGGCTAGAGAAAAAATGTAAATATAATTACGGTTCAATATGTTAGTAAATCTCATAAGCAGGGTTTAGATTAACTAAAATAATCATGCTATTGCTACCACCAAGACTATTTAAGCCCGTTTAAAATCATGATTGTCTTTGAGGGTTTGGTGCTTTTTTAGGTAGCTATTTTTTATTATTAGTAGGTTAGATTTAGTATTAGTTAAGGAGTTCTAAAGTCGCTCATTATAATGCTTAAGTTCAACCTTGAGAAAAGATTGCTAGAAGATTATCAGAGTACTATTGTTAGCATTATAAATTTATTTAATGAAATACCTTATAAAATAAGCGCATGTAAAATAGCTTTAATTACACTAATTGTAATATGCCAATCTTATAGGGAATAGATTGTTCTGCCAGATTAGATGGCTGACGGCATCAAAACCACTCATATAGAGAAGCCATATATCGTAATTTTAACTTCATCATCGAGATATGCTTTCGTCGTAATAACAGCCATTAGTTTAATGCCATAAGTATCAAGCCGGTAATTAATAGCACTTGTAGTTAGTGGTGCTGAAATTTTTAAAGTGAGCAGTATTTAAATTTAATAGGGCTATTAAAAAGACAATAAAAAAGGAGCAATAAATAGCTCCTTTTTTATTTGAGAGTGTGGCGCTAGTTAAACTTTTTTATTGCCTTTGTTTTTAGCGCTTTCATCTTTGGTTTGCGTGGTGCCTTAAAGCTATGTATTGGCATAGTCACCAAGCGGTCTTCAGGCAGTGCAGGTATAGAAAATGGGTAAGAGCCTTCTGCTGGTACCGAAATCTCTTTAAGGTGAACTTTAAGCGCCTCTAGCGTTGAGTCATTATCAACTTCACTAGGGCAAATAAATATTCCCATTTTTCTAAGGTATACGCCTAATTTAATACTGCTTGAATAACGCACAATAGGTGCTGCTAATATTAAGCCTAATAAAATAGGTGATAACCACCAGAAAAATACTGGAGTGAAGTAATAAGCAGTACTACCCCATGCAATTGCAACAATGGTTGAAAATAACGTGTAACCAAATGCTTCTTTCCATGGAACCATACGACCTTCGCGTGGTTGTGCATCCCATTTAACTTTTTTACCTAAAAATACACAAATAACAAAGTAGGCATGAAATACCATCATAAGTGGTGCAACAATAATAGCAAACACAGTCTCAATCAATGAGCCTAATATTAGCCTGATAGAACCACCAAAACGTTTATTTCTGTGTACTAGGGTTACTATTACGCCCATTAATTTAGGTAGTAATAAAATAATAATAGTCAGATACAGTAATGAATCTATTAAATCTGTTTTAGCTATTTGCCATGTCGGAAATAATTGATATACCCGGTTAAAATACACATCACTATTTAAGGCACGTGTTACAGCATCAATAGTGCTTAGCGCTAGCATAGATAACCAGATTAGCGATGAAATGTAGGCAGTTGCACCAAGTAAAAAGTGAAACTTACTCATAAATTTTAATTTTGACGAAGATAATAAACCAAGGTGTTGGATATTACCTTGTACCCAGCGTCTATCGCGTACAGCATAATCTAAAATATTACTTGGTACTTCTTCGTAGCTACCTTCAATATCTGAAATTAGTAGCACGTCCCAGCCAGCGCTGTGTAATAAAGATGCTTCAACAAAGTCATGGCTTAAAATTTCACCGCCAAAAGGAGCTTTGCCTTCCAGTGTTGGTAAACCACAACAAGTGATAAATGCATCAACTCTGATAATTGCGTTGTGACCCCAGTAGTTTGCTTTATCGGTTTGCCAAAATGCAGAACCAGTTGCCAACATTGGGCTATAAAGTACAGAAGCGAACTGTAAAAAACGACCAAAAAAGGTATCTTGACGAACAGGGATTGGGATTGTTTGAATAAGCCCAGCTTGTGGATTGTTGAGCATACTTGTTGTTAGCTCTAACATACACTTACCAGTCATTACACTGTCTGCATCAAGAACAATCATATGATCGTAGTTGCTGCCCCAGCGCTCACAAAACTCAGTTAGATTACCTACTTTACGATTTTTATTATCTTCACGGCGACGATAAAAAACTTGTTTTGCAGTATCACCTAAACGTTCACACAACGCATGCCAAGCATTTAGTTCGTTTGTTGCTATTTCTGGGTCTTGTGTATCGCTTAATAGATAAAAGTCAAAGTTATCCAGTTCACCTGTTTCTTTTAACGATTGTAAACTTACTTCAAAACCAGCAATAACACGGTGAGTGTCTTCGTTGTAGATTGGCATTACAACAGCAGTTTTTTGCTGGGCAAGTGCCTCGCTATCAAAAGTAATTGGTTTAATACGCTTTAACGTTAGTGGGTCAATTCGTAGTAATTGCAGCACAAATCCAATTGTACCGCTACAAAACGCCGTTACGATCCACGCAAAGGTAATTGAAAACAATACGAGTAAAGCGTATTCAAGTAGGGTCATTCCGTTTGAGCTTAAAATCTCAAACATAATAGATATACCATAACCTGATATACCAATTGCTGCGATAGCAAACAACAATACGCGAATCGTTTTAAAGGGCATAGACGTTGGTGTCTTTTGCTTACTTGATGTCATTTGGATACCAGACATAACTCCATACCTCGCTAATTTCTTTGTCATGTAGTTTTAGCGATAAACGCATGTCTACAGGTTTACCATCTTGTGGTGCAATTTTAAAAGCTACACGCCATCCAAATGTTTCTGGAAGTTTTTGCACTGTTACATCAGTCACTTCACCGGTAGTTAACTGAATATCTGCTTTTAACTTTAGCGCTGCAGATAACTGGTTAAGCTCTGGACCTGAAAAATCAACTGTGAATTGGCGATGACTTTTAGGTGGTGGATTATCCTCACCTGGTAATGCAGCACTACCAATTCGAGTACGTTCTACTCGTGCTTTGTCATGTTGGTTTAAATGGGCATTAAAGGTCGTCATTTTATAGCTTAACTTTAGTGAGTCACCTGCTTTAAAAGGTTTTTCAGGTACCCAATAACTTACTATATTGTCGTTTGTTTCTGTGTCTGTTGGTATTTCTACTAATTCAACACGGCCATTACCCCATTCACCTTCTGGTTCAATCCAAAGGCTAGGACGGTCATGGTAATGTGCTTCAGTATCAAAATAGTTATTAAAGTCACGGTCACGTTGTGCTAAACCAAAACCTTTTGGGTTATCATAGGTAAAAGACGTAACGCTTAACTGAGCTGGGTTATTAAGTGGACGCCATACCCATTTGTTGTCTTGTGATCTTGTTAATAAACCATCAGAATCATGTACTTCAGGGCGGTAATCATCAAAGAATTTAGTGCTGTTTTCACCGTGATAAAACATACTCGTTAATGGTGCAACACCTAGTTTTTTAACATCTTTACGCGCAAATATTTGCATATCTACTTTTACAGCGGTGTTTGTTGTTGGGTCTACATTAAATCTGTACGCCCCTGCAACAGAAGGGCTATCAAGTAGTGCAAACATCACAATATTAGTTTGATCTGGTTTTGGCTTAACTAACCAAAACTCTTTAAACATTGGAAACTCTTCACCAGACGCTTCAGCAGTATCAATTGCTAAACCACGAGCTGACAGTCCGTAAACTTGGTTTGGTCCAACAACACGAAAGTAAGAAGCACCCTGAAATACCATAACTTCGTCTTTATATTCATTGGTATTTAATGGGTAATGTAATCTAAAACCAGCATGACCAAGCTGTGTGTTGGCAATGCTTTTAGTGATTTCGTCTTTTAAAGGAGCAGCTGTACCGTCATATTGATAAAAGTCAGTATTGAATGGGAGACGGCTACGTTTAGAATCGCTATCAACTGTATTTATAGTTACTGGTGTTTTATATAAAAAACCTGGGTGAAATAGCTGTAGTTCGTAAAGACCTTCGTCTTTCCATACTGACTTGTCTTTTCTAAAGCGAATAGAGCGGTAATCTTGATAATCAATATTATTAAGTGCATCAAGCTCGATGTTTTTAGGTGCAACATATTCTTCGGCGGCTAGCTTTTTTGCACGTGCGCTTATTACATCAAATAGACTGCTTTGTGGGATTGCCACATCGACAGTGGCAGCAAGTGCTTGATTGCTATTGCCCCAAGCAAAAAACATAATAAGTAGACCCAAAAGTGGCTTTGAGCTCTGTTGCCATGTTGGTATTAAATGGGTTAATTGTTTCATTTTCATTCCTTTATAAAAACACGACTTATTTTTATGGTTAGGGTTAATATTGATTCATCTATTTAATACTTGATTGGTTTACAGCAATATTCGAACCTAAATAAAAGCTTTTAAATATCAGCAGTTAACATGCTTTAATTTAAGTTGGTTACATTTTTTGTGTAAATTACACTCAGTTGCATGTAGTTATTTCTTGATTAAACAGATGGTTTTCAAATCATGTTAAAGATAATACGGGTTGTTTAATGAAGCTTGTCTGAATTACATTTGTATAAAAATAAAAAAAGCCGCAAAAGCGGCTTTAAAAATGAATTAAAATTAATTATTTCTTTTTAAATCTACGCATCACTGAAATAGGTGCTAAAAGCAGTGTTAACCAAAATAATGATCCAGAATCGTTATCATCATTATCGTCTATAACCACTTCGTTTACTTGAATTACAACCGTTGTCGTTTCAGATGTATTTCCAGCACTGTCTTTTGCTTGAACAGCCAGTGTGATAGTACTCTCAGAATCAAGATCACTAGCTATTATAAGCTGTCCTTGTCCATTAATAGAAACCTTTTCGCTACCAGAAACTATAAATTCAACCACTGGCGATATATCAGCATTTGGATCGCTAAATACGAGCTGACCTATTACAGTACCTACTGAGCTACCCTCATCAATTGAGAAGGTTTGATCTGCAGCAATAACCGGTGTTTGTTCCTCTGGAGTTAAAATAACTTCAGATTTAATATCAATGATTACAGGGTCATGATCTGATGCACGATATGCGCTTTCAGAGTATAAGCTAGACTGTTGAGCGTCGCTTTTAAACTCAGTATTGTAATCAAGTGATATTGGCTCATCAGCATTAATATGCCAATCTTGCGCTGAAACCACTTTGCTGAGCAGCGACTCTGTAGCTACAGCATGATCTAAGCTTCCTGCGCGACCAGAAAAGCTATAAGAGTAACCAAGTGTATTGCCATCAAGCTCTGCAACTACATTCTTATACCCTTTATCTGCAAATGCACGTATTGGGTCTTCCATTGCGTAAGCATTCATGTCGCCAACTAAAATAGTATCTTCGTCGTCAACACCTGTTGGTTTGCTATCAAGCCAATCTGCGTATGCGTTAGCACCTTGCGTACGTATTTCATTCCAACAAGCCTGACCATCGTTTTGATCTTCGTTAGCACCGCTTGCGCTACCACAACCACCTTTAGATTTTAAATGTGCTACGGCAACAGTAAAAATTTCATCGGTTGCTAAAGATTTAAAGCTTTGCGCAATTGGAGTACGGTTACTAAAATCAAATGGCGCTTCAGTTGTAATAGCTGCAGTACCTACTTCTTCTACTTTATTAGCACGGTAAATTAATGCTGTAGTGATTGCATCAGTACCTATTTGATCAAGATTGAAGTCAACAAATGCATATTGGTTGGCTGTATCAGCATCGTTTAATGCATTTACTAGGCTAGCAATGGCGCTAAACTCACCAAAACCATCATTTTCTATTTCCATTAAACCAACAACATCTGCTTGCATTGCGCTAATAGCACTAACAATTTTTGCTTCTTGGCGAATAAATTCAGCTTCGGTGTCTGCACCACGATCGGTAGGAAATCCTTCACCCTGACCATCACCATTAAAGTAATTAAGTACGTTAAAGCTAGCTACACGTAAGTCTGCATCAGCATTGAGTTCGGGAGCATCTTCGCGCGCATTTGTTGCAATAAACTGAGGTGCTACCGTTGGGTGAATACGGTAAAGGCTAAAGCTATAAGTAAGAACACCTGTAACAGTGTTTACTGTATCGCCAGTACGTAATGTGTTTTCTGCAGACAAGCCTGGAGTAGGGTATGCCGTTGGATCTAAGTTTTGTACTGTAGAGCCATCATCAAGTAAAATCTTTTTAAGTAGGTTTTCTGTTTCAACAGCATTGGCTGAATCACCAGGCAATGCTATTTGCGTGCCTTGATATAGTCGCTCTGTTGCTAATTCAACTTCGCCAAAACGACCAAGACCAAAGTTGTCGGTAACTACTAAAGGCTGCTCTAAAGTAACGAGCATACCCTCAAATGCTTCCAAGTCAGTTGCGTCTGCTAAAGGCAAAGTAATCTTTGTAGCTGCGACAGATAAACCAGTGTCACAAATAGCAACTTGGCTTACGCTACCAATTTGTGTTGCATCAAAAAACTCTTCAACAGTACCTTGTACTCGAACATGATCGCCAACACTTACATCGGTATCTGCAAAGAAAACAAAAACGCCTTCAGAGGTAAGTGGATTGCTATCAACATCATCAGAAAGAGAGCTTACAAAGAAACCATCAAGCTCTCCATCACCTTGAAAATCAGCAGTAACAATACCTTCTAACTCTACTTGAGTACCAACAAGAGGGCTTGTACTGCCATCGCCTTGAATAGCATTAATGAGTGTTTTATCTGCATTACATACTAATGGTTCAAGTGGTTCAGGCTCCGGTACTGGTTCAACACTGCTGCCGAAAACACCTAGTCCATCAAAATCATCTTGATCAAATTGCACCCATTCTTCACTTGGATCAAAAGCGGCATCAGGTGTTGTGCGACCTACTAGAATACTTTCTTTACGACGAAGGGTCTTATTTTGTGTTTGTACACCACCTTCAGACCAGAATGAACCAGGATCAACACCGCGTTGACCAAAGCTATCTATAACAGTAGTGCCTTGAGTTAGTACTAACGCATCATCACCATTAAAGTTAGCAACGCCACTTTCAATATCCGCTTTTGCTTTAAGTTCATCAACAGAGCTTGAGTTTACAATTACATATGTACTGTTAGCCGCAAGTGTACCCGTTAATTCAATTGAATTACCGACTGTTGTGCTGCCATTTGAGTATAAACCAAGTGTGTAGCCATCTAGCGAGATGTCGCTTGTTGATGTGTTATAAAGCTCTATTGCTTTATTATTACTACCACCTTCAACGTATTCAGATATGATTAAATTAGCGGAGGCTGGTGCACTTAGGCTTGCAATAACAAGCGCTAGTGGTGTTATTTTTGTTTTAAACATTTTTTTATTATTCCCGTGTATTTTAAAATCCCAAATGGGACACCAGTTTAGAGAATAAACATGACGAAAATAATACAAAAATGTAAATAGATGTAAATAAAAGGCGGTTTATCCGCCTTTTTGTAATTAATTTACTATTTAGCTAGGTAGCGAGCGGCTTGTTTAGCAAAGTAGGTTAATATGCCATCAGCCCCAGCACGCTTAAATGCAAGTAAAGACTCCATTATAGTCGCTTCCTCACTTAACCAACCGTTATCGATTGCAGCTTTGTGCATTGCATACTCACCACTTACTTGGTAAGCGAAAGTAGGTACACCAAATTCATCTTTTACGCGACGAACAATATCTAAGTAAGGCATGCCAGGCTTAACCATAACCATATCAGCACCTTCTTGTAAGTCTAATGCAACTTCGCGTATCGCTTCATCAGAATTTGCAGGATCCATTTGGTAGGTTTTTTTGTCAGCACCTTTTAAATTTCCGGCTGAACCAATCGCATCCCTAAATGGACCATAATAGCTAGATGCATACTTTGCTGAATAAGCCATTATGCGAGTGTGAACAAATCCATCTGCTTCAAGAGCTTCACGAATTGCAGCAATGCGACCATCCATCATGTCTGAAGGAGCGATTACATCAGCGCCTGCTTGCGCATGTGAGAGTGCTTGTTTAACTAAGATTTCAGTTGTTACATCGTTTATTACATAGCCCGCATCATCAATAATGCCGTCTTGTCCGTGGGTAGTAAATGGGTCAAGCGCACCATCTGTAATTACACCCAACTCAGGAAAAGCCTCTTTTAAAGCGCGAACGGTGCGTTGTACCAAGCCATCATCGTTATATGCTTCTTCTGCAAATAATGATTTTTTATCTGTAGGTGTTACCGGAAAAATAGCAACGGCAGGTATGCCAAGTTCAACGAGTTCTTTTGCTTCAACCAATAGTAAATCTATTGATAGGCGCTCAATACCTGGCATTGATTCAATTGCTTCACGGCGATTCTTACCTTCAAGTACAAAAACAGGATAAATAAGATCATTTACTGTTAGCTGGTTTTCAGCCATTAGACGACGTGAAAAACTATCACGGCGCATTCTGCGCATGCGGGTGTACGGAAAAAGGTCTAGTCCTGATTGGGCCATATTAATATGCTCCTACTGTGGGGTTGGAAAGGTAATTACTTGATTACGACCGTGCTGTTTAGCGTAATAAAGCGCTTTATCGGCGCATTCAGTAAAAATTTCGGGATTGTTAATATCGTTGGCAACGTCAGTATAAACGCCAGCACTTATTGTAAATTTAATGTCTGTTCCATCAACTACTACGCCACTTTGTGCAATCGTTTGGCGTATTTGTTCTGCAATATCGTACGCGCCTTTATTTTCTGTATTCGGTAATAGCACTACAAACTCTTCACCGCCATAGCGTACAACCTCGTCAAGAGGTCGCTTTAAGCGATTTTTTATAATGCTTGCAACTGCTTTAATAACTTGATCACCAGTTGGGTGTCCATATGTATCGTTAATGGCTTTAAAGCGGTCTATATCAAGCATTATTATACTCAATGGTGTTTGTTCTCTGCGAGAGCGTCGGGATTCCATTACTAATTTTTTATCAAAAAAGCGGCGGTTTTTTATGCCAGTTAAGGCATCCTCTGTATTGAGTTGTTCAAGTTCTTGGTTTTTTTCTTCAAGTTCTCGCAAGGTTACTTGTAGTTCAAAAGTACGTTCATTTACTTGTGTTTCTAGTTCTTGGCTTGTTTTTTCTTGTAGTGCAAAGCGCTCTTTTAATAATGTATCTTGGGCTGCATTTTTAGCAATTAAGGTTTGTTGTGTAATTACTTGCTCATCACGCTCTAAAATAAATAGTTTCATTACGCAGTAGCACAGGCAAAAGGTGCAGCTAAAAAAGCATATAAATACAAAAGCGAGAGTACCTCTATTAAATGCATATAACCCCATAACAGCAGCGATAAGGTAAAGCATAACCACCAAGAAAAAAACAAGCGAAAGAGCCAGTGCTTTGTTCGGTTTTGAGGCGTTTTTACGAATACATGAAAATGTAGTTACAGTGTAAAAACTTAAAATAATAGGGGTGGTTATTAGGCAAAACAAAGTGATAGTTGAGCTTGGCAGCATCCAAATAAACAATATCGAAATCGCAAATAAGTTAGTTATTATTCTCTGTACATTAAACAGCTTAGAATTTGTAGGTTGGCAAATTTGTCGCTGCAAAGGGAGGAATAATAAAGTAACCAGCATTAGTAATATGGGAATCATAATCTGCTGAATCCCCGGTATATTTGGATGTAAATACCGAATACCAAACCCACAAAGATATAAAAGTAAAAAACCTAATGTTAGTGTTATAACACCGGCATATGCAAAGTAACGCTTATGTGAGAACCCATATAAAACAAGGCAGCTTACTGCTAACGAAAATACAAAACCGATGAATAAGCCGTATACCAAGTTAACATTACCTTTATGGGCTAAATAAGCATCTTGCTGCCATATNNNGTAAACCAGCGCTATTGGTTACTTTTAGAATGACGGTAGTTGTGCTGTCAGCAGGTATCGTTAATTTAACTAATAACGACTCACTCTTTATTGAGCGCTGAGATAGTAAAAATGCATCGCCTATTAGAGTTTCAAAGAGCAATGTCGAATTATGTAAGTGAAACACCTGAACTTCATTTAACAATGGGTTATCGAGTGAAAGTAGCGGAGTAACATCATTTTTTAGAGTGTTTTTTATTGAGAACATTAACCATACAGGTCGCTCTTCTAACCCAAGGTTTAGAGGTTTATTTTTTATTGTATGCCATTTATTAAAATCACTTTGTGTTGCACTTAGTAATGAGGTTGGTTCAAAAGAATAACGCACAGTGTTAATGCTTTCATGTTTAAAGTGGTCATTTATTACAGGATCAGCAAAAGTGAAAAATGCGCAAAGTAGCATTAATAAACTAAATAATGCTTTTACGTACGACATTAACGCGCCTCTAAGCCAAAAATATCATAAAAGTTTTTTGTAGTTTGTTTTGCTACCAGCTCTTCATCTATTTGATAAAGCTGAGCAATTGTCTGGCAGATATAAGGCAGCAATGAAGGTTCATTTTTACGCGACTTTGGCTTTGGCTTGACTGTGCGAGGTATTAAAAAAGGCGCATCTGTTTCAATTAATAAACGCTCAATAGGAATGCTAGGTATTAGCTGCTGCAAGTCTTTACCACGTCGTTCATCGCACACCCAACCGGTAATGCCGATATAAAGCCCTAAATCTAAATAGTTTTTTAGCGCATCAGCATCGCCCGTAAAGCAGTGTAATACACCTTTTACATTAAACTCTTTGAGTATAATGAGCATATCACTACTTGCATCTCGCTCATGTAAGTAAACCGGTAGGTTTAGCTTTTCAGCTAAAGCAAGTTGACGCCTTAATACACTTTTTTGTACGTCTCGAGGTGAAAAGTCTCGATTATAATCAAGACCACATTCACCAATTGCTATAACGTGCTTATCTTTTGCAAGGAGAGTTAGTTGGTTTTCGAGCTCATCAGTGGCTGATTTAGCATCATGAGGATGTACGCCGGCTGTAGAAAATTGCTGATACTTTATGGCAAGCTCAAGCGACTGCTTACTACCAGCTATATCGCAGCCAATAATAAGCATACGGCTAACACCTGCGGTATTAGCACGAGTAATAACATCTTGATGCTGCTCATCAAACTGATGGTTAGTTAAGTTAACCCCAGCATCAATTAATGTGTATGACATTATTTAGTACGTTTAACGCGAATAGAGCTGTTTTTACCTTCTTTTTTCAATAAAAAAGAATTAAATGCGCCACGGCTAATTATAATAGTATCGTCTTCTTTTAAGCGCATACGATCTGAACCAACTTGACGCCATTGTTGATCGTTATCTAACGAAATAATTAATTCGCCGTAAGCCGCTTCTTCAACAGATGTAACCATCGCCTTAATTTCAGTTTCTTTTTCTACTTGTACTTCTTGTTTATGCTCTAAACCAAAACCGCCAGTTGTTACCTCTGCTTGCATTGGNGGCTGGTGGTGTTAGTGTTTTTGTTACCGACGGCTTTACAAGTGACTTGCCTGCAATTGTATTGTCGTAACAAAGCAAACGATTAAAATCGTTTTCAATAAAGCTACATGCTTGCATGTGCTTGTTCATTAATTGGTGTTTCTGCTTGAGCTGCAAAAATAGGTGCGCTTAGTAAAACGAGTAGTGATAATTGTTTTTTCATTTTATTCCTCAGATTTTTGTTGTTCTTTAGCGGTATAAAATTTTGCTAAAATTAGACCTAATTCAAACAAAAGCAGCATTGGAAACGCCAATAATGTTTGTGATAGTACATCAGGTGGTGTTAAAAACATTGCTACTACAAAAACGCCCACCACGATATAAGGACGCTTTTCTTTTAAGCTTTTTGTTGTTGTTGCACCACTCCAGCATAGCAGCATAATAGCCACTGGAATTTCAAATGCGACACCAAATGCAAAAAATAGTTTTAATACAAATCCTAAATAGCTGCTTATGTCGGGCGCAAGGGTCATCATTTCTGGACCCGTACTTGTAAAAAAGCCTAAAATAATTGGTAGCACCACAAAATAGCAAAATGCAATCCCACCATAAAATAATATGATACTTGAGGCGAGAATAGGCATAAGCATACGTTTTTCGTGCTGGTATAAACCTGGGGCTATAAACCCCCATATTTGATGCAATATCCACGGAATAGATGCAAATAAAGCGACAAACAAAGTAAGCTTAAATGGTGCAAAAAAGGGCGCAGTTACGTCAGTTGCAATCATGGTTGCAGTACTTGGCAAATGCGAGACTAACGGCTGTGCGACAAAGGCATAAATGTCATTCGCAAAATACACAATGGCAATAAAAATAACAAAAATGCTTAATAGTGCTTTTATTAGCCGATCCCGCAACTCAATTAAATGAGCTACAAACCCCGATTTTACTTCCTCAACCATTATTATTTATACCATTTAGTAAGTTGACCATTGAAAGAGAAATAAATTTCACTTTTTTTCATCAATATGTTGGTTATTTTCTGGATCTGATGGCTGTTTTTTATAACTGTGGGTAACCGATTGGGCTGCTTGTTGTAATTCACTCAATGAATTTTGCAGCTCAGGACTTAAGTCTTTTAAATTTTGTTGCTCTGCTTTTTTAAGGTTCTCGTGTAGTTCGTGTACACGCAGTTCTTCACTGACCTCTGCCTTTACTGAGTTAGCAAGTGACTTAGCAGTTTTTATCCAACGGCTTACAGTTCTTATAGCCACAGGCAAACGTTCAGGACCTAAAACGACTAAACCAACAATAAGAACAACAACGAGTTCCCACATTCCCATACAAATTAAGCCTTGTTGCTATCTTTGGTTTTTTCAGTATTAACTGGTTCGTTTGGAGCTGCGCTTTCTGATTTTTGAATTTGCTCAGTTGTCTCTTGCTCTGTTTTATCTGTACTTTTTTCATCAGACATCGCTTTTTTAAACCCCTTAACAGCACCGCCTAAATCACCGCCAATACCGCGTAATTTTTTAGTACCAAAAAGAAGAACGATGATTGCCAATACAATCAATAATTGCCAAATACTAATACCACCAAAACCCATGGTTTTCTCCCATTTATAAAATAATTAAATGTATATTTTAAATACTAATTATACGCCCAATAGCGTAAATAGCACTTAGTTTATTCGCTTTGCCACGCAGCTATAAACCCGACTACAGAGCATGTTATTGCAATACTTGCGGCAATAAAATCGTGCTGTAAATAACAAAGCGCTGCCATAATCATAGTTGCACTACCAAACAAGCTTAACACTAAAGGTTTATGAGATGCCTTTTGTACTTGTATTTGAGAGTGCGGCGTACGTTTTAAACTTTGATAAATTAAATCAGGTAATTCAGGCATTTTTTCTGCCCAAAATGGTAAGTTAGCATACATTTGTTTCAATACCGATAATGGACCAACTTGTTGTTTTACCCAATCTTCTAAAAATGGTTTAGCTGTTTGCCACAAATCTAATTGTGGATAAAGTTGTCTACCTAACCCTTCTACATATAATAGCGTTTTTTGTAGTAGCACTAATTGAGGTTGCACCTGCATATTAAACCTACGCGCAGTATTAAAAAGGTTAACAAGCACATGACCAAACGAAATTTCAGCTAAAGGCTTATTAAATATAGGCTCGCATACAGTGCGAATAGCAAATTCAAATTCTTCAATACTCGTATCGTACGGAACCCAACCAGAATCTACGTGTAGCTGTGCAACTTGGCGATAATCACGATTAAAAAAGGCAATAAAGTTTTCAGCTAAATAACGTTTATCTTCTTTGTTGAGTGTACCTACAATACCGCAATCTATACCAATATACTTAGGGTTTTCTGGGTGTTCGCGCGAAACAAAAATATTACCAGGGTGCATGTCAGCATGAAAAAAGCTGTCTCTAAATACTTGTGTAAAAAAGACTTCAACACCGCGTTCGGCGAGCAGTTTCATATTAGTGTTTTGTGCCAGTAATGCATCAGTATCAGATACGGGTATACCGTAAATCCGCTCCATTACTAATATATTATGGCGGCTGTAGTCACTATAAACAGCCGGAATATAAAGCGAGTCCGAATCTTCAAAGTTACGTTTAAGCTGAATGCCATTAGCGCCTTCACGCATTAGATCGAGCTCATCAAGCAGTGTTTTTTTATACTCTTTTACTACTTCAACAGGGCGCAGACGTTTTGATTCGTTATGTACTTTTGCAAGTACCTTAGCGAGCTTTTCCATTAACGCCAAATCGGCATTAATTTGTTCGTGAATGTTTGGACGAATAACTTTAATTACAACGTCTTGTTCAACATTTTGATCATCAATAAGTGTAGCAGTATGAACCTGCGCTATTGATGCTGAAGCCAGCGGTGTTTGCGAAAATTCACTAAACAACTCGCTAATGTCATTAATATCGAGCGCTTTTTCAATTATTTTTTGCGCAAGTTCACCTTCAAAAGGTTGTACTTGGTCTTGTAAAAAAGCGAGCTCTAAAGCTATATCGTGTGGTAATAAATCGCGACGTGTGGAAAGCATTTGCCCAAACTTAATCCACACTGGACCTAATTCTTGCAACGCTAAACGTAAGCGTAAACCCGCAGGCTTGTTTTTATGTTTATTACGTAGCCAAAATAAACTACCTCGAGCCGCTTTGGCAAACCAAGGGATTTTATGCTTGGGAATTAACTCATCCAACCCGTAGCTAAGTAATGTTTTAGTGATGTAATACAATCGTGCAGTCGACACAAAAAATCCTTAGCGGGTTACAGTGTTTAGTAGGGTATTTATACGTTGTTCAATGGCAGCAACTTGACCTTTGAGCTCTCTATTTTGTTGTTTAAATTGCTCAAGCTCTAGCGGATGAATTGTAATCGCAAGCTCGTCTTGGCATAAGCTTGTAAATATGGAACTAATTTGAGCTTTTGTTTTATTGCTCTGCTGTCCAAGTGCTTTTAAATATAGATACAGTTGTTGTGCAGGGGCATCGCCAATGTATTTAGATAGTTGTTCTGGCCAATCGATATCTAAACCCGAAAATGCATTACTGTAAGTTTGGGCAATATTTAAATCACCTTGTAAATCGAGTTTATCTTGGCGTATTAACTGCGTAAGCATTGCTGGGTTTTTTAGCGCGATGAGAGTGTCGATGTCTGCGCTTATCATACAGTCAGCGTTATCACTACTTTGTGCGGTATATAAATGTAATTTTTTATCGGCGAAAACGAGTTGAATGGTTTGCTGCCAATTCCTCACTTCAACTACTAAGCGCTGTTGTTCTACGGCGCTTAGTTTTTGCGATAGTTGTGGATCGAGTTTAAGTGCTTGATTAAGTATGCGCTCAATAAGCGACAGTACAAAATTAGGTAACATAAAAAAAGTTGATGTATTTAACGCACCATTATTTTTCTCAGTTGCTTGTTCAAGCGTCATTAATCTCTGCCTTAATATTTAAAACCGCGATGAAGTGCAACAATACCACCGGTAAGGTTTTGATACGTTGTTTGTTCAAAACCAGCATCATCCATCATTGCTTTTAAAGTATCTTGATCTGGATGCATACGAATTGATTCAGCTAGATATTTGTATGACTCACTGTCGTTAGCAACTAGTTTTCCCATTGTTGGTAACAAATTGAATGAGTAAAAATCGTAAGCTTTGCTAAGTACTTCATGCTCAGGTTTAGAAAACTCTAATACCAATAAACGACCACCTGGCTTTAAAATACGGTACATAGAGCGTAATGCTTTATCTTTGTCAGTTACATTACGTAAACCAAATGCAATAGTGATCACATCAAAGCTATTATCTGGAAATGGCAGCATTTCGGCGTTCATTTGTACGTAGTCAATATTGCCTACTAACCCAAGGTTATGTAGCTTTTCACGACCAACCTTAAGCATTGAAGAATTGATGTCGCCTAAAACAACCTGACCTGTTTCACCAACTAATTGGCTAAATTTAGCAGTTAAATCACCAGTACCGCCAGCTAAATCAAGTACATGATGACCTTTACGTACGCCAGAGCTTGCAATTGTTTGACGCTTCCATAAGCGATGCACACCAAAAGACATCAAATCATTCATTACATCGTATTTTGCCGCAACTGAGTGAAATACGTCTGCAACCATTGAGGCTTTATCGTCTTCGGCTACTGTTTTATAGCCAAAATGCGTGGTCTTTTCTGGTGTCTCGTTCATGATTAATCCTATCGTGGCAATAAACGCTAGTGTACTTTATTGTGCCGTGCTGGTGCAATTTGAATATGATTCATCAGGCGATTTAATGTCCAGCAGTAAAACAGCTTTGCCCGAGTGAGCGCGCTTTAAAAGCTGCTTGAGAGGCTTTTCTCGCTAGTTGATTGAAGTCATCTAACTGATCGTGTTGCGCAATACCTAACGATAAATTAATTGCAGGTAGCTTAGTACCCGTTTTTGAGCTAACAAAACGCAGCTTTTCAACACCATTACGTACTTTTTCGGCAATTACATTCGCTGTTTCAGGGTCTATGTCGGCTAATAATACGGTAAATTGATCTTTAGCTGTACGCCCTGGTAAACCACTTTGAAATACGTATTTTTGAACTTGTTTTGCCACTTTGTTTAAAATAACTTCCCCGATAATATCGCCGTAATTATCAGTAAAATGATCTAAATTATCGATTTGTATCGCAATAGCGCAAATAGATTTTTGCTGATTGGTCCACACTTGTGTTTGTTGTGTTAAATAATGGCGTTTATAAAGACCCGTTTGGCTATCAACAACATGTTGCTTACGTAATTGAGTAAGCTGTTTTTGTGTTTTGTCATGTAGTCGTTTAGCTTTACTGAGTTCTTGTTTAAATTGTTTGTGTTGCTTTAATAGTTCTGCGGTTTGATTATTCAATACTTCAAGCGCTTGGCGACTCTGTTCTATGTTGTTTTCATCTAGTGTATGTACACACTCGCTTACTTGACCAGCAAAGCGAATTATTTGTTTTTCAGTTGCTTGAGCATTGTGAGAAAGTGAATTTATAACACCATCAACATTTTGAATCATACTGACTTGAGTTGTATGACCCGTATTTAAAAATTCAGAATATAATTGTTCGATTAAAACGCTATCAATATTATCGTTAGTAGCAATAATGCGATCTAGAGCGTTATTTAGCTTTAAATTAGTTTGGCTTGTGTAAGTATAAACAACTTGATAATTCAAAGGAGTAGGTGCAAGCGCAAAGCGTTCTAAAAAAACACACACCTTAGTCATTTTTTCTTGTGCAATAGCCATGGAATCATGGAACATCATTTTAAATACCAACTAAGTACGCAGTAAGTGCAAATTCGAATATCTCATTCCATGAGGCGGTTATGCATCCCAGCTTTTTATTATTTTTATCTACAGTAATCTTTATAATCGCTATTTAAAAGGAAAAATGAGAGTTAGGGAACTTAAATTTTACTTTAGCGGCTCAATAGCTGTTTTTGTCATCAATTAAGCTTGTTTTTACTTCATTTAATGTATGTAACGTATTAATACACTTAGTATAAGTAGAGATTATTACTATGAGGTTGGTCTCATTTACTTGCTATTTATTTACCCTACGATAGCTTTATGAAATTAATTACATTACTAAGTCACATTATAATGAATCATTTTTTACTAAGACCATTACGCCAATCATTATTTGGTATTACGGTTTTGTGCTCATTAAGTGCATGCCAAATGACCATGCAAAATTCAGATCAACAATTTACTCAAGTAGCGCAAAGTATTGTTGATTATAGAGAAAGTATTAACCCTTACGATCGTGTAGGTGGTGTTGAAGGTTATTTATTACCAAATTTATCCCCTGAATTTTTAGCGCAAGAATATAAAAATAAAACGCGATTACTTGCTGAATTAGACACTATTAATATTGAAAAGCTAAGTGATGAAAATCAAATTAACTTCAGCATTATTCGAGCTCAAGTACAAAACAGTGTCGATGAATATGTATTTAATGCGCACTATATGCCGCTTACCTCTGAATATGGGTTCCATTCTGGCTTGTCGTACATAATAAATAGCTCTCAATATAAAAACCCGGAAGATTACCAAGTTTATCTTGCACGATTGACGCAAATTCCACGCTTTTTTGAGCAAAACATGTATTGGATGAAAAAAGGGCTTGAGACAGGGCTTACTCAACCTAAAGCTGTGTTGGAAGGTTATGAAGATTCAATTAATGCCTACATTGTTGACGATGTAACTACGTCTGAATTTTATAAACCATTTTTAACTAACACAGCTGGTTTAAGCGAAAGTGAATTTAAAGCACTACAACAAAAAGCTAAAAATATTATAAAAGAAGAGGTTATAAAATCTTATAAAGATTACTTAGCGTTTTTTACGCAGCAATATCGACCTGGTGCACGTACAAGTATTGGTATATCAGATACACCTAATGGCGAAGCGTTTTATAAAAATAGAGCTAAGTACTACACCACCACCGATATGACACCTAAAGAGATTCACGAACTTGGCTTAAAAGAAGTTGCACGAATTCGTAGTGAAATGGAAAACGTAATAGCAGAAGTAGGTTTTAAAGGCACGTTTGCCGAATTTGTCCACTTTTTACGCACTGATCCACAATTTTACGCCACAACACCAGAGCAACTTTTAAAAGAAGCATCTTATATTGCTAAAAAAATGGATGCACAACTGCCGAAGTTATTTCATACCTTACCGCGCAAACCTTATGGTGTAGCACCCGTACCAGCCAGTATTGCTCCTAAATACACAACAGGTCGCTATTCTGGCTCTAATCGAGATGATGAAGCAGGGTATTATTGGGTAAATACTTACGCTTTAGATAAGCGCCCTTTGTATGTTTTAGAAGCATTAACGCTGCACGAAGCCGTGCCTGGCCATCATTTACAAATATCACTTAATGCAGAGCTAGAAAGCTTACCTAGTTATCGTCGTGATGCTTACCTTTCGGCATTTGGTGAAGGTTGGGGGCTTTACTCTGAGTATTTAGGGATTGAAGCTGGTTTTTATCAAAACCCATATAGCCGTTTTGGTCGTTTAACGTATGAAATGTGGCGAGCGGCACGTTTAGTTGTTGATACGGGTATGCATATGTATGGCTGGAGCAGAGAGCGTGCCATGAACTTTATGAGTGAAAATACAGCGCTTTCGTTGCATAACGTTAAAACAGAAACCGATCGTTATATAACATGGCCTGCACAGGCGCTTTCGTACAAAATAGGTGAGCTTACTATTAAGCGTTTACGCATTGAAGCAGAGCAAGCGCTAGGAAAAAGCTTTGATATTCGTGAATTTCATCATCAAATATTACGCCATGGTTCAGTGCCTTTATCGGTACTTGAAACACAAGTGCGTTTATATATAAAAGCAGAGTTAGCTAAACAACAGAATTAGATATTAAGGCAGTTAAAGCCTTGAACAAATAAAAGTGTTATGTCATTTTGGTGGTATAGCACTTTTTTATTTTAAAAACAGTCATCAAGGGGCCTTGGGTGAGTAATTTTATAATGTTTAGTATTGATGTATTTGCAAGTATGTTTATTGTTGTTTTAGGGTTGTTGGTTTTAATCGTTGTCGTTTTTTATATTCGAGATGTAACACAAACTAAGCATGCTATTAGACGTAATTACCCTGTTATTGGTCGCTTTCGATATTTTTTTGAACGCCAAGGTGAGTTTTTTAGACAGTACTTTTTTGCTCAAGATAGAGAAGAAATGCCATTTAACCGCGCTGAGCGTAGTTGGGTTTATCGTGCAGCAAAAGATGTTGACCGTACGGCTGCATTTGGCTCTACACAAAGCTTAGAAGTAACAGGTACGGTTATGTTTATGAACTGTGCGTTTCCTACTTTAGACGAAGAAGCGCTCGACCCGAGTAATGTTACTTTGGGTCCATACTGTAAAACACCTTACACAACCAACTCGTTATTCAATGTATCTGGTATGAGTTTTGGCGCGCTTTCAAAGCCAGCTGTACGGGCCTTATCAAAAGGGGCAAAACTAGCGGGTTGTTGGATGAACACCGGTGAAGGGGGATTAAGTCCTTATCATTTAGAAGGTGGTGCCGATTTAGTGTTTCAGATTGGTACAGCTAAATATGGTGCACGAGACGAGCATGGAAATTTAAGTACCGAAAAGCTAAAAGAAATAGCGGCTCACGAACAAGTAAAAATGTTTGAACTTAAAATGAGCCAAGGTGCAAAACCAGGTAAAGGCGGTATGTTACCAGGGCGCAAAGTTAACGCCGAAATAGCTAAAATTAGGGGTATTCCAGAAGGGCAAGACTCTATTAGTCCCAATGGTCATCCTGAAATTAAAAACCCAGCCGATATTCTCGATATGATTGCCACTGTACGTAACGCGACAGGTAAGCCTACAGGCTTTAAAGCGGTAATTGGTGCTTACGGATGGTTAGAAACGTTGTTCGCTGAAATAAATCACCGTGGTATAGAGTCTGCACCTGACTTTATTACTATAGATAGTGCTGATGGTGGTACGGGCGCTGCACCACAACCGCTTATGGATTCAGTGGGTTTACCACTTCGTGAAAGTTTACCGCTTGTAGTTAATATGCTTGAAAAACATGGGCTGCGAGATCGTATTAAAATAATCGCCTCTGGTAAATTAATTGTTCCTTCAAAGGTGGCTTGGGCGTTAGCGTTGGGTGCTGATTTTGTTGTATCGGCTCGAGGGCATATGTTTGCACTGGGCTGTATTCAGGCAATGCAATGTAATAAAGATACCTGTCCGACCGGGATCACTACGCATAACGAGCGTTTGCAACGCGGCTTAAATGTAGCTGATAAAGCGCAACGAGTAGCTAACTATAATAAATACATTCATTACGGAGCTGGGCTAATAGCCCATTCTTGTGGTGTGACTAGTGCACGCGAATTAAAACGTGAACATGTACGTATAGTGCAAGAAAGTGGTTTATCAGAACCGCTCGATAAAATTTACGAAAACTATAAGTAAGTTTTTAACTAACTAAAAAAGGCGCTAATAGCGCCTTTTTTAGTGTTTTTTAGTTTAATTGGCTTATTAATAAACTAAAAAATGCTTCTTTGTTGTTGCACGTTTGGGCATTTAAAATAAGTTGCTCGCCTAGTGCTAATGTTTGTTTTTGCACTATAAGACGCGCCTTATCATCACCAATACTATCTATATCGGTTACATGTGCGAGCCCTATGGTGCGCCTAATTAACTCAGCACCACAGTAACCAATGGCGTCTTGTAATACGCCTTTTATAAAGTATTCACCGTAGCCTGTAACCTTTAGCGCACCTTCAGTAGTGTGCTCATTTATAAGCGTAAGCCAATGTTGTTCAAATAAGGTATAGCATTCAACAAGGGTGCTTAATAAGTGGGTTTGATAATTACGACGAGCCACAAAATCTTCAATATGCCCGTATTGTGCGCAGTAATTTAAAAGTAAATTACCAATAAAAGAGCCAATATCGAACCCAGCAGGACCAAAAAAGCCAAATTCAGGGTCGATCATCTTCGTATTATTACAATCAACAAAAATACTGCCGCTATGCATATCACCATGAAGTAATGTTTGCGGGTTAGATAAAAAATTAGCTTTTAGTTTTGCTATTTCTAACTTTAATACGCTGTTTTTTTGTATTGCATCAACTTCGCTTTGTAGTTGCTCTGGGTAGTTATTGCGTTCGTGCTCAATGTACGGATCGCTAAAAAATAAGTCCTCAGTGATTTGGCAAAGTTCAGGATTAGTAAATTGACTAACAAGTGCTTTTTTAGTTTGTGCGGTTAAATAAAAATCTGAATTATAAAAACCAGTATGACTTAAGTAGGTAGCTACATGCTGCGCCAATTTAGGAAATTGCTCCGCATTATTTTGTGCAGTGCGCAGTATTTGTAAATTACCTAAATCTTCTAAAATAGTCAGTGCTTGCATTTCACTATAATGTAAAACCCTAGCAGTATAAGTTGGGCAAATAGCACCATGATTAAGCAAAACTTGTGCTTCTATACGAGCTCTATCAAGCGTTAATGGCCACGACTCACCCACGCAACGCGCGTAAGGCAGAGCTTGCTTTAAAATAACGCTATTATTTTGCTCATCAGTAACTCTAAATACTAAATTAAGATTGCCATCACCAAACTCATATGCCGATAAGGTTTGTCCTTGAGCAAAAAAATTACATTGTTTAGATTCAATTAATGTCGATACGTAATCGATAGCGCGCTGTGCGTTAAAAGCAACATAGTTAGTCATGGTTTAAATCTCAAAAATCAGCTTTTAAGCATTCTATACTTTTAAATGTTTAGATGTCTATAAGTCCAACTTGAGAGTTGTTCAAAGTGGTGTAAAATAACGTTACGCATTTTTAATACCTTAAGCATTATGCAAAATTTAATCGCAAGCAGTTTAAAATATGAAAACGGGTCGCTTAGTGTGCTTGACCAATATTTACTACCTCACCAGCAGGTATGGCATCAGTGCCATGATGTAGAAACCATGAAAGAGCTGATCATTAGTTTAAAAGTGCGTGGAGCTCCACTTATTGGTTTAAGCGCGAGCTTGCTAGTGGCGTATTTAGCTGAGCAAGGGGTAGTTAAAAGTGAGCTTGAAAAAGCAATCAACGAACTAGAAGCCACTCGTCCAACGGCGGNTGGCGGCATTGCGTAAAGCTTTAACGCAATGCGATTATGTTGCCGGTATTGTTACCACAGCCGAGCGGTTGTTTATAGAAGATATAGCGCTGTGTGAGCGAATGGCAAACCGTGGCGCCGAGCTTATAAATAGTGGCGACAACATATTAACCCATTGTAATACAGGGGCACTTGCAACCGCTGGTATTGGTACTGCACTAGGTGTTATTTACAAAGCGCAGCAAAAATATGGCAACGTACATGTGTGGGTTGATGAAACACGACCATTATTACAAGGCGGTCGCTTAACAGCCTTTGAGCTTGAGCGCTGGAAAATACCTTATACATTAATTTGCGATAATATGGCGGCAAGTTTAATGGCTGCAGGTAAGGTGGATAAAATAGTGGTAGGGGCTGATCGTATTGCTGCCAATGGTGATTTTGCTAATAAAGTGGGCACCTATAATTTAGCCGTACTTGCGTATTTCCATAACATTCCATTTTATGTAGTTGCGCCTATTACCACGCTTGATACCAATACCGTGTGTGGTGATGATATAGAAATAGAGCAACGTAATCCTCAAGAAGTGCGCGGAGTTAGCGGTAGCTTTGGCGAGGCTTTATGGGCGCCCACTAATGCTAATGTATATAACCCAGCATTTGATATAACGCCGGCAAAGCTGGTCACAGGGTGGGTGTTAGACACCGGTGTTTATAACCAAAGTCAGGTAGAAAATGGCGAACTTATAAAGCTTAAGTAATTTCGTAATATCCTTGGTTCACATTATGTTTATTAGTGTGGACCAAGGTTTTGAATGACTAACTTACGATAATAGCGGAAATTGCTCTGCAATAGACGAGTCAGTACTTTTTGCTACCCAGCCCTCTGTATTGTTAAATAAGCGAATGGCAGTAAACTCAGGGTCGCTTCCCATATCAAACCAATGCGGGGTAAGTTCAGGCACTGAAATTAAATCGCCTTGTTGGCAAAGTACCTGATAAACCTTATTGCCTAAATGCAGGCAAAATAGCCCTTGGCCTTTTACAAAAAAACGCACTTCGTCTTCACTATGAGTATGTTCAAATAAAAACTTTTTGCGCAGCTCTGATGCGGCAGGGTTGCCTTTAGCTAGAGATATAACGTCTACTGTTTGATAGCCATTTTCGATTTTTAATCGATCTATATCGTTTTTGTACGCACTAATAATTTGCTCATGGGTGGTGTGCTCATTAATATCTGCATTTGCTTGCCACTGTTCAAAGCGTACGTTTACTTTAGCTAGTTGCTTTGCAATATCATCTGCATTTGATGTGCTTACAAGTGCTTTGTTTGCATTGTTGTCGGCATACACCGTTAATTGGCTCATACTAATTGCTCCAATTTAAATTGGCTAAAGTCATTAATATAAGGGTGTGCTTTAGTGCTTGCTTGCCCATCACGAATTAAATGTAGTGTTTTTAAGCCCGCAGCCTGCGCGGCATCAAGCTCGCCGGCTACATCACTTAAAAAGAGTATTTCTGCTGCTTTAAACGGTAACAGATCAACAATAGTGTTATAGGCTGTTTGTTCTTGTTTTGCGCCAACTTTGGTGTCAAAAAAGTCAGTAAACAAGCTGCGAATGTCGCCATAATCACTGTATTTAAAAAGTAGCTGCTGCGCTTTTACCGACCCTGACGAGTACACATACAAAGTAATATCGTTGTTGTATTGAGCTTGTAAAAAATCAAATGCATCTGGGTATAAATGACCCTTAAAATCACCGTGTTCATACCCTGTTTGCCAAATTAAGCCTTGTAACTGCTTAAGTGGAGTGATTTTTTTATCTTCATCAATCCAGGTAAGTAAAGTGCTAATGACTTCTTCTATATCGGCGTTTGGCTTTTCGATAAGCGCTTTTACGGCACTAATTTGCTCGGCTACATCTGGCTTATTAGCATTGGCACGTACAAAGGTAGGTAACTGCTTTGCCGCGTAAGGAAACAACACCTCTTTAACAAACGAGATACGGGTTATTGTGCCTTCGATATCGGTTAAAATGGCTTTAATCATTTAGTTACTCCCGCTTGAATGCCTATTATTTTTAGGCGCTCTAATTCGCAGCTAAATAAAAACTCTAAGGCTTCTAGGTGGCGACGAACTTCATCAATATTGCGCCCTACAGCATATAAACCATGGCCACGTATCAGTACGCCATGCTCTATCGGCGTATGTAAATGATGGTCACTGACCAGCAGGCTTAATCGGTCAATATCTTGATCGTTATCGAAAATAGGAATGCTCAGCGTTTCTAAATGCGAAGTAAAGCCGCTCAGTGCTTTTTGCATTTCATAGCCTGTTAAATCAAGCTGATGCCTTTGGGTAATTTGCGACAGTACGGTGGCGGCTACAGAGTGAGTATGCAAAACACACTGCGCATCAGGTATAAGCTGATACAAACTTAGGTGTAATTGTGTTTCTGCCGATGGCTTTACAGCCCCAGCTAGGCGCTCGCCTTGGTGATCTAATTGCAAAAAATGCTCTTGCGTAAGTGAACCTTTATCGTGCCCACTTGCCGTAACAACAAAGCCAGTGCTAGTACGAGCTGAAAAATTTCCGCCTGTTGCGGGTACCCAGCCTTTTTGGCTAACCCATTTTCCGGCTTCAATAAGTTGTGAAATAGCGGTATTGTTTTGCATACATTCCTCACTAATGAGCGTAAAGTTAATTGTTTTTAGACGGCTATACTTCTGTTTTAAGCAATGATAGCATCGCTTTAAGCGCAAAACCATCATTAAGGGCATCACGTGTTTGAAAGTAAATTACCAAATTTAGGCGTTAGTATATTTAGCCAAATGAGCGGGTTGGCTAGTGAGTTTTCGGCAATTAATCTCTCTCAAGGCTTTCCTGAGTTTGATGCTCCTGATCTTTTAAAAACGCAGTTAAATTATTATGTGCAGCAGGGCGTTAATCAATATTCACCTTCAAGTGGTGTACCACGATTACAGCAACAAATTGCTGATTTAGCAAAGCGCAAATATGCAGCTGATATAAACGCAGCTGATCAAGTTACTGTTACCTCGGGTGCAACAGAGGCATTGTTTGTAGCCATTCAAACAATTGTGCGCCCCAGTGATGAAGTGATTGTATTTGACCCTGCATATGACTCTTACCAACCCGCAATTGAACTTGCTGGTGGAAAGTCGGTACACATTGCTTTAAGTGCGCCAAATTACACTATTGATTGGCAAGTAGTAAGCCAAGCAATTACTAAAAATACCCGTGCAATTATTATTAATACGCCTCATAACCCAAGCGGTAAAATATTACAGCCACAAGATATAAAA
Source organism: Pseudoalteromonas sp. TB64 (assembly GCF_000498095.1). GTDB lineage: Bacteria > Pseudomonadota > Gammaproteobacteria > Enterobacterales > Alteromonadaceae > Pseudoalteromonas. Next base: position 14,516 of record NZ_AUTQ01000113.1, on the reverse strand, counting down.
GAGCTTAAAGAGTTAGTTGGTACTCACAATTTGTATGTAATAAGCGATGAGGTATATGAGCACATTACGTTTGATCAGCAACCGCATTTAAGCGTATTACGCGATGATGAATTATTTGCCAAAAGCTTTGTTATATCGAGTTTTGGTAAAACGTTTCACAGCACGGGCTGGAAAATGGGTTACTGTATTGCACCTGCCGATTTAGCTGTCGAATTTAGAAAAATTCATCAGTACGTTACGTTTTCAAGTTTTACCCCTGCACAGCATGCGCTTGCCGATATGCTAGAGCAGCAAGGCGAGCATATAGATGAGCTAAGTGGGTTTTATCAGCAAAAACGCGACTTATTAGCGAGTCATTTAAGTAATAGTCGTTTTAAAATTTTACCTAGCCAGGGCACTTACTTTTTATTATTAGATTACAGCGATGTATCGGATTTAAACGATGTTGAATTTTGCCATTGGTTAGTTGAGCAAGCGGGTGTGGCGGCTATTCCGTTAAGTGTGTTTTATCAAAAGCCCCCAACCGATAAAGTCATTCGTTTATGCTTTGCTAAAAACGACAACACTCTCATAGAGGCTGCGCAAATATTATGTCAACTTTAACCATTACAGCATTGCAAAGCTCGCTTCATTGGCTTGATAAAGACGCTAATTTAGCCATGTTTAATAAGCAGCTTGAGGCAATTACGCATCAGCCCGATCTTATTTTATTGCCCGAAACATTCTCGACTGGCTTTGCTATTAATTTAGATTGTGCAGAGCCCGAAAACGGTAAAGTACTGACGTGGTTAAAGGCGCAGGCTCATAAACATAATGCGGTTATTGCGGGTTCGGTACTTGTTGCACAAGGTGATAAAAAAGCGAATCGGTTTTATTGGGTAAAGCCCGATGGTGAAGTGAGTTATTACGATAAACGCCATTTATTTCGCTTAGGCAGTGAAGGCGATTACGTTGTAGCAGGGCAAGCGCGCAAAGTTTTTGAAATCAACGGCTTTAAACTATTACCACAGGTATGTTACGACCTGCGCTTTCCGGTATTTCAACGTAATAATAACGACTACGATGTAATGATAAACGTAGCAAATTGGCCTGCTGTGCGCCGCCATATTTGGGATACGTTACTTATGGCGCGTGCAATGGAAAACCTATGTTACGTAGTAGGCGTTAATCGCGTGGGGGAAGACGGTAATGGTGCCTTGCACAATGGCGGTACAGCGGTATACGACTTTAAAGGCGATGCATTAACTAAAGCGCAAGATAACACCGAGCAGCTAGTTACAATAACACTTGAAAAAGCACCACTGGATGAGTTTAAAGCAGCGTTTCCTGCCTATTTAGATGCAGATCCTTTTACATTAATATAGATACGTTAATTTAGCGCAGAGCCAATAAAGTGTTAAAATAGCCGCTGATATTTTTGTTGGCGGCTAATATACATTATGAACACTTTAATCACTCCTGTAATTTTAGCTGGTGGCATAGGCTCTCGATTGTGGCCGCTTTCTCGCCAAGCAATGCCTAAACAATTTTTACCACTACTAAATGAAAACACGTCATTGCTGCAAAGTACATTGGCGCGTGTTTCTAATGAGTTGTTTGATAATGCTATTTTAGTGTGTAATGAGCAGCACCGATTTATTGCCGCCGAGCAAGCTGCCAGCTCAAATCCTAGTGCATTATTACTCGAACCCAAAGGTAAAAATACCGCCCCTGCCATCGCATTAGCCGCCCACTATGCACTGCAAAATGGAATTACCGGTCCGCTATTAGTGATGCCTGCCGATCATCATATTAAAAACTTTGATGTATTAACAGCTAAGCTCCCTGAAGCTGTAAAACTTGCTGAACAAGGAAAGCTAGTTACGTTTTCTATTACGCCTACAGAGCCGCATACTGGTTATGGTTATATAAAACAAGGCGCGGCTATTGCCGGAACGGGTTGTTACGATGTTGCTCAATTTAAAGAAAAGCCTGACTTAGATACAGCGAACCGTTATTTAGCTCAAGGTGGTTATAGCTGGAATAGCGGCATGTTTTTATTTACCCCCGCAGCCTATTTAAAAGAGCTCGAGCGGTTTGCGCCAAAAATAGCAACGAGTGTCGCTGCAGCGGCACAATTTACCAAAGATTTAGGGTTTACCCGCCCAAGCAATAGTGCGCTTGAGCACTGCCCAAGCGATTCAATTGATTACGCCATTTTAGATCGCAGTAATAACGTAGTTGTTATGCCTGTTGATTTAAAATGGAGTGATGTAGGTAGTTTTTCATCCCTTGATGCGCTTACAAAAAAAGATGAAAACGGTAATAGTTTAAATGCTAATTATATGGCTCAAAAAAGCACTAATAACTTAGTTATTAACGAGGCTGAACACACTATTGCCACGCTTGGAGTAAGCAATTTAGCAATTATTCATACTCATGATGCCACGTTAATTGCAAACCAAAATGAGCTAGATTCTCTGCCTTTGTTGCTTAAGCAAATTGCTACAACACAAGCCGATAAACTTAACCATCATCAAGTGGTTTTTCGCCCATGGGGAAATTACCGTACTTTGGTTGAAGGCACTGGCTTTAAAGTTAAAAAAATTACTGTTAACAGCGGTGCTAAGCTTTCGACGCAGCGCCATCAGTATCGCGCTGAACATTGGGTTGTGGTTTCGGGTATTGCAGATGTGTGTATTAATGAGCAAGCGTATACGCTAACGCATGACCAATCGTGTTATATCGCGGCTAAGCAAATTCATAGTTTGGCTAATAATCAAAAAGAGCCGTTAATTGTCATTGAAGTGCAAACCGGCACTGTACTTAATGAAAGCGATATAGAGCGATTTGATGATAAATATGGAAGGGGTTAAAAAATCAAAGCCATGCCAAAAAGGACGTTTCAACATCAATGAGTAAAGTAATTTATAAAATAACGCCGGATGTTAATCATTACAGAGTCATATTTCCTGATAGCGAAGCTTTATGTGAACCTGACCTATGGAAACCTGATACTTCTACAAAAGAGTCTACACTGATAAATTTTAGTGCCCATTATAATAATGAAAAAGAGACACCCCTAGGTGATTTCACTGCAATTAATTTACAAGGTCTTGCTATAAGGGGCCATGTAGCAAATGAATTGGCTGAACTTTTCGAAGATTCGGGAGAGTTACTTCCTTTCTATGTAGGTGATGATAATTGGTACTTTTATAATGTCACTCGAAAAATAGAGGGTATATTAAATGTTGAGATGAGTACTTTTATGCTGCCAAGTTTAAATATCGGATTACAAAAAGCGGTGTTCAAAAAAGAAAAACTACCAAAGCATAGCTGCATATTTAAAATGCCAGAAGACCGATTTGAAGGCACTTACGTTTTTGACTCTCGTGTAAATGATAGAGACGTTTCTTTAAACCTATTTTGTGCCTTGCAAGCACATGACTTTACTGGGCTTAGCTTCGAAGAAGTTGCGAGGTTTGAATAGTTAAAAGCAAAGCATTGAAAATATGTGATTTTTTAATGCTACCCTAACTGTCCGCGCACATACTTTAAATACTTCTCTAAGCTGCGTTGCCACAGATCTAAGGCTTCATCAAGCATATCGTTATGTGGCTTTTTATCAAGTAAACGGCGCTCTATTTTTTTAAGCTCAATACCATAGCGGTTAAAACCCAGTTGCAGAGCCGTACTTGCTTGGCGATGTAAAAGTTTAATGCATTGCTCTGGATGTTGATCTATTAATTTTTGACAGCGAATAAGTTTATTGCGCGCCGAAAGCACAAACTCATTATAAATTGACGACACTTCGTCTTCACTAAACGAGCTGGTGAGTGTTTCGGCTGCGGTTTTATCGTATAACGTATCTATTAGCTCAACAGCAATGCTAGCGGTTTGATTTGATTGAGAGTCGCTAAGTGCTTGGCGAAGCTTTTCATGCTTAATAGGCTTGCCTACAATATCTTTTATTCCTAATTCTAAATATTCTTTCACCTCGTCAGGGCTAAGGCTTGCAGTAAAAGCGAGTACAGGGGTGCGTTGGTTTTTATGATCAATGCGTTTTAAGCGCTTAAGTACTTCTTGCCCTGTTAAATCAGGTAGATTCATATCAAGCAAAACAACATCAAAGTGGTGGGCTTGCATGAGTTCTATGGCGCTTTTGCCATCTTTTGCGAGCTTAATTTTGTGTTCATCGTCTGCCATAAATTCAATAGCAATTTTTTGATTTAAATCTAAATCTTCAACCAACAATACATCAAGACCCGTTAAATAATCTTTAGTTTGATGACGCTGCTCTACAAGGCTCAATTCACCTAAAGTAAAAGTAATGGTAAAGCTAAATACACTGCCAATACTTAGCTGGCTTGCTATTTCGAGCCGGCTACTTAGTTTTTCGAGTAAACGACTGGTAATAGCTAAACCAAGACCTGTTCCGCCTTTTTCTTTACCTGCACTGCTTTGTACATAAGGTTCTGTTAAGTAGGCTATCTCGTCGTTTTCTATACCTGGACCTGAGTCTTTTACACTAATTTTTATGGTGTGCTCAAGTTGTTCTTCAGCCATTAAATCAACTTGAATTTTTACACTTCCGTGATCAGTAAACTTAATTGCATTACCGACTAAGTTAATAATAATTTGCCTAAGCTTTTGTTGGTCACAGTAATAACAGGCTTGGTCGGGAATATTACATACAAGTTCAAACTTGAGTTGTTTTTGCTCCGCTAGCGGGCTGAGTAACAGGCATAAATTGTTAAGCCATGTTTTAAACTCTATATCCTCTTCGTAGAGCGCTTCATCACTTTGATCTAGGCTTGCGTAATCAAGTACTTTATCTACTAGTAAATTGAGCGATTCGGCGGAGTTTATAATTGCTTCGCAATAAGCTTTATTACGCGTATCACTAGTTTGGTTCATAACAAGTTGGGCACTGCCTAAAATGCCGTTAAGTGGAGTGCGAATTTCGTGGCTTATAGTTGATAAAAATAACCCGCGTATTTCTAAATCTTTTTGTGCTTTGTCGGCTAATTTATTGAGGTGCTGCTCTCTTCGCTCATTACATAACAGCGCCATGCCCGCAGCATAAAACATAGGGGCAATTACACCATTTAAAAATAATAATGAGCTAAACCAGCCGTTTACTAAAAGGTTTTTTTGTTCAATATTATTCATAAATAACGAGCGACCAATAAAGCTAAAAGCAACAAGTGTTAAAATTGTTATGTATACAATACTGCCGTTAGGGTAGGGTTTTCGGGCATACTTAATGAATATAAACAGTAAAAAGCTAGCTTCTGCAATGTGTTGTATATCAGAGGCAATGACTCTTTCACGCAAAGAAGGGTCGAAAAACGTATAATAACCAAGCATTACAGCAGTAAATGCAGTAATTGAGCAAAGTAATTTAAAACCAATCCCGTGGTAGTTCAAAAACTGGCTCAGCGAAAGGCAATGCACAATTGATGCGGCAAACATCATGCAGCTGGCAATATTAATAATAACTAAATTGTGAGTATCACCAACGAGGGTAAAGCCAATAACAGAACCTAGCAGTAAAACAGGATAGAAAATATAAAGTAAGGTACCTGGAATCTGTTTGTTTGTGCGCCATGTTAAAAAGTTAAGTAAGGTCATTACAACCATGATGGCTATGCTGGCAAAATAAAGAGTGAAAGAGTCTAGCATGGGAATTCCAGCAAAGTAGCGTTTAAACTAAGGTTATCAAAAGTATACACTGATACCAATCCGCAATAATACTAATCAATTTAAGGGATTAAACCAGACGCTAATTACGTTAAAAATGTCTGACTGAGATCAACCAAATAACGAAATTTTTGCTTTGTTATCGACAAATTCCCTTGTTCTAAAATAGATCATTTAATTAAGTGAATTGGTATTAAATAAGCACATAACACATACAAAAACAGACACCTGAGTGTCTGTTTTAATGCTTAGCCGAAATTTATATTTAGCGAATTTCGTCTGGTATATTTTGCTGTGCCCAAGACAGTAACTCAATACGGTTACGGCATTTAGTTTTTCTAAATGCGCTGTATAAGTGTGTTTTTACAGTGTGCGGGCTAATGCTTAGCTCTTCAGCGATTTCTTTATTTTTAGAACCATTACTCATTAACGAGATAATTGCTTTTTCTCGTTTAGTTAATTTAACAGGTTCTATATCACCTTCGGTAAGCTTATGTAGCGCGTCTTTATTAAACTGCAACATGCGGTTTAATGCGTTACACATAATGTCGCGGCGATACCAAAGCTGATCTTCCATTAACAAGCGAATACCTTTCATTAATACATCCGCATTGTCGGTTGTATAAAATACGCCACGAATACCGCTTAATAGTGCGCGATTAGCTAGTTCTGGGTTTTCGTCTAAATTAAATAATATGATATCGCATTTTATACGTAGGTTTACTAATTGTTCTTTTAGTTTCCCCCATGCATCCTTGCTTGATGTTTCGATAAACAAAAGTCTAGTCCCTTCAGGTATATCTAAAATATTAGTACCTGTGGTTACGTTAAGACCTTGTGTTTTTAACAAAGGTTCTAAAACGTTAATGCCAATTGTGTTAATTGGCTCCTGATCTAATAGCAAAAAGGCAGAACTGCTCATGTTTTTTATACTCTTTTATAAAGCTGACTGATTAAGTTTATCACGACTTCCAGACCTTTTGTATTAGAAAGTCATGGATATACCTAAAAACAAGTACGATTTTACGATTATTTAAACACAAAATGTTGCAAATAAGTAATTGTTTCTTACTTTATGGTGATGAATTTTCTTAACATTTGTAATCTAATATGAGGTAAAAAGTGCTTCATCAAATAATTTTAAATAGTTTCTTTTTTAGTGTCTTGGTATGGAGGCCAGCCCATCTCTTTACCAGCAAGCATGTGTAAATGTATGTGATATACGGTTTGCCCACCGTGCTCATTACAGTTCATCACAACACGATAACCATCATCAGCGAAGTTATTTTGTTTGGCTATTTTTGCAGCAGCAACGTATAAATTACCAACTAAATGAGCGTTATCTTCATTTATATCATTTATAGTAGCAATTGCTTTTTTTGGGATAATTAACACGTGAAATGGAGCCTGAGGGTTTATATCTCTAAACGCAAGTGTGTCATCGTCTTCGTAAACAATACTTGCTGGAATTTCACGATTAATTATTTTTGTGAAAATAGTTTCTTGGCTCATAGTGTGTTCCTAATTAAGTGTTATGAATTTTAAGCTCACTAATGACAAACTTTCAAAGCGGTGTCAAACTGAAATCAAATAAAGGAGTCAATATGCGTAAATCAATGTTTTTAGGCAGTGCAGTTGCATTGTTGTTTAGTGTATCGAGTATGGCAGAGAATATTCACTTTCCTGAAGAGTTTGTGCCATTACAAGTGGGTGAGCGTATTATTGAAAGCTCATTATTTAGCCGTGTTGATGATGTAGAACTCGCACCAGGCACTTATCAGTTAAGATTAAAATATACCGATTTATATGAAGACGATTACGATACGCATGAAGTTGTTGAGTCTGAACCTTTTTGGGTAGAGGTAACAGTTGAAGCAGGAAAAGATTATGCGTTAGTGTTTAATCGTGCCAATAACGCAATTTCTGCTAAGGTCTTTGCAGAAGCACCTGAAGTAGGCTTAAAGGCAAAAAACAGCTCATTAGCTGTGCCATTGGATATTATTTCTAATAAAGAGCTGGCAAGAGAAATGCCGGTTAAGCAAATGGTAAACAAACCAGTAGTATCACAAAGAGTGGAGCAATCAGTTTCTACTGCGCCAAACAACGACAAAGGCATACCAAGTGCTGCCGGTATGCTTGATTTCTGGTGGCAACAAGCAACACCAGAACAACAAAAAGCATTTTTGAATAAAGTAAAAAAATAGTTTTTTTGCATTAAAAAAGGGTCGAATTATCGACCCTTTTTGCATTTAAAATATTAAATTATTTATCAAACAATGCATCTATAGTGCCTTGCGCTAGTGGGTGATACCCAGGACGCGCTTTTAAGTACACACTTTGTGCCCACTCTTTTTTACCGTTAGTGATAAGTGATTTATATAACGGAACAATCAATTTACGACGACCAATACCTGATAAATGTTTATCAAGCGCAGGGTAAATTGGTTGATAACCATTGCCTACTGCTAGCATAAACCAAGCAAATGCACGTTCTGCATTGGTTGACTGCGTTAAGTTAAACTCTGAGTCGAGTTCTACCATGTGCTCTTGGCTTAAATCGCGTGGTAAATTATTTAAAAAGTGTAACCACTCATGCACAGACCAATCGGTAGTAGGAAGTTGTGCTGCTGTTGTGTCGCCTTTTAACCATGCTGCAGTTTCAGTATCAACTTTATCAAATGCATCAGACGTTGGGTTTGGCGCATCACTCGGTAAGCCTGGCTCAAAAATCCACTCATTTATTTTATCCATGCTTACAACGCCAGGATACTTTTCAATTAAGTTAGCTTTTAGGTAAACAACAAACTCTGCTGTAGTAAGCGATTTAAACGAAAACTCTTTAAAGTACGCTTTTACAAATGGGTCAAATTTATCGCGACCGTATTTGTTTTCTAGGTAAATTAAAAATAACTGACCTTTAGTATAAGGCACTGAACTAAAAGCATCGTCTGGGTCGCGACCATTAAGTTTTAAGTTAAGGCGGGTATCTGGTGCATCGATTGTTTTAATTTGTGCACGTAAAGACGCTGAATCAAGTGCTTGTTCCATAACAGCACGATCTCGACCAAATACTTCTTCCATAATGCGGTTTTCAACGTATGAGGTAAAACCTTCGTTTAACCATAAATCTTCCCACGTTGCGTTAGTTACTAAGTTACCAGACCAAGAATGTGCAAGTTCATGGGCAATAAGGTTAACTAAGCTTTTATCGCCTGCAACAACGGTTGGGGTAATAAATGATAAGCGTGGATTTTCCATTCCGCCAAACGGAAAACTAGGTGGCAGCATAAGTAAATCATAACGCCCCCAAGCATATTCGCCGTACATAGCATTTGTTTTGTCGATCATGGCTTGTGTGTCGTCAAATTCAGCAACTGAAGCTTCTAAAATTGTAGGCTCAGCAAAAATACCTGTTTGATGAGACATCGCTTTAAATTCTAAGTTACCAGCGCCAATTGCAATTAGGTAAGGTGAAATAGCTTGTGGCATATCAAAGAGGTAGTCGCCATCTTTGTAAAGTGCGTCTTTATTGTCGGCGCTCATTACAGCACGCACGTCTTTTGGTGTATGTATACGTGCAGAGTAAGTTACACGCATTGCTGGTGTATCTTGCACTGGTATCCAACTACGAGCATGAATTGCTTGCGATTGGCTGTACATAAATGGGTGCGTTTTGCTTGCTGTTTGCTCAGGTGTTAACCACTGCAAACCAGATGCTTCTGGGCGGCTGTTATAGTAAATTCGGACTATTTTAGCTTGGCTTTTAAAAGTAATCGTTAGTTTAGAACCTTTAACATCGTCGCGGTCAGCTAAGCTAAATTTTGCTTTGTGCCAATCGCCACTTTGATCTTCATACATTACTTTATCAATGTCTAAATCGCGGGTATCAAGTACGAGAGTTCTGCTTTTGCTGTTGTTCCACTGAAGAGTGTGCTCAACAAAACCTTCTAACTGCTTGTCGGCAAAATCGACATCTAAATCAAGGTTTAAGTGAGTAGTAATAACATCATCAAGGTTAGCATACGAGTTTTGGTCAATAGCATTTGCCATTGCTTGCGAGCACATACCTGCCATAGCGAGGCTTAAAAAAAGAGGTTTGATTTTCATAATTACCCTGAACACAAATAAAAAGAACACGTTTTATATCACGATTGGTTGAGTGGGTTGAGTGATTTTTACAATCTGATGCGCAATTTGCGACGATGAGGTAAACTATTGCGATTAGTTACCGGTATATTTAGAGAGCTTTGTGGCGCACGCATTACAACCCTTACATACATTTGCATTGAATAACCAATGCCAAAATTTTGTTGAAATTACTCATCTAAAGCAACTTAAAACGCAAAGCTTTGAGTCTCCTTTTTGTTTGTTAGGAGAGGGAAGTAATACTATTTTTTTAAATAATTATGCTGGCACTGTTATTAAAATGGCGACCAAAGGCATTAAAGTCAATGAGCGCGAAAGCGATTACTTAATTGGCATTGCTGCAGGCGAAAACTGGCATCAACTAGTCAGTTATTTACTTGATGAAAATATTCCAGGGCTTGAAAACTTGGCACTTATCCCAGGTACAGTGGGCGCAGCACCAGTACAAAATATTGGTGCATATGGTGTAGAGCTTGCCAAATTTGTAGAGTCAATTGAGTATTTTGATATAGCAAGTAAAGCCATTGTGAGCCTTAATAATACACAGTGTGAATTTGCTTATCGCGACTCTATTTTTAAGCATGCTCTTAAAAACAAAGCCGTTATTACTCAGGTGCATTTAGCGTTACCTAAAAAATGGAAGCCAATTCTTAGTTATGGACCCCTACAACAAATTACAGCAATTACACCGCAGGCTGTATTTGAGCAAGTAATACATACGCGCAATAGTAAATTACCCAATCCTTATACATTACCCAATGCAGGCAGTTTTTTTAAAAATCCTATTATTACTAATGAACGCCTGAGTAAACTATTAAAAATTTTTCCGGAGCTACCGCATTACGAATACGGAAAAAATCATCACAAAGTAGCGGCGGGCTGGTTAATAGATAAGGCAGGTTTAAAGGGTTATAGAGTTGCTGGTATTGAAGTACATCAAGAACAAGCTTTAGTGCTCGTAAACCATGGTGAAAGTGAAGGTAATGATTTAATCGCTATGATCCAGCATATTCAGCAAACTGTATTTTCACGTTACAGCATTATGCTTGAGCATGAAGTACGTTTAATTGATCAAACCAGCGAATATCATATTAATACGGAGTCGGTACAGTGAAAGCACCTAATGGAAATAAGCTCGCCATTTTAAATGCCTTAAATGAAGGTGGCTTTGTATCTGGTCAAGCGCTAGGTGATGAGCTAGGGATTAGCCGTGCAGCAGTTAGTAAACATATTAAAACCTTGCAAGAGATGGGTTTAGATATTTTTAAAGTAACTGGTAAAGGTTACAGCTTAAATAATCATGTTGGTCTTTTAAACCAAGTGCAAATACAAAAAAACTATAAAGCGCTGGGTGCAAGCACTGCCAATGTAGAAGTTCATCCTATTATTGATTCGACCAATAGTGAACTAATGCGCCGCATACAAGCAAAAGAGGCGCTTGAGTCGGGCACGGTTATAGTTGCCGAAATGCAGCAAGCAGGGCGTGGACGTCGCGGGCGTGTTTGGCAATCTCCATTTGGTGCAAACCTTTATTACAGTTACTTTTGGCGTTTAGACGATGGTTTGCAAGCAGCAATGGGTGTATCTATTGCTGTTGGCTTAGCTGTGTATGACGCCATAAAAGTGCTTTATAACATTGATATAGAACTAAAGTGGCCAAACGATATTTACTTAAATAAACAAAAGCTAGCTGGAGTATTAGTTGAGCTTGATGGGCAGCCGCAAGGACCATGTCAGTTGGTGATTGGGATAGGTATAAACTTGCAAATGCCAGAGAGTTTTAGCCAGCATATAGATCAAGCATGGACCGACTTAAGCCAACATACTCAACAACTCGATAAAAATCAGCTGGTGGCTTCACTTACTGACTGTCTAGAGCAACGTTTAGTAGAGTATCGCCAAACGGGTTTGCAAACTATGTATGAACAATGGAATTCATTAAATGCATTTGCAGGTGAATGTGTTGAGTTAAATACAGGACACCGCAGCTGGCGTGGAATATGTGAAGGTATTGACTCACAAGGTGGCATTCGCATTCGACAAGATGGCGAAGTGAAAAGTTATTATGGCGGCGAAGTTTCTCTTAGAAAGGCACAAATATGAGATTGCTGATTGATGTAGGAAATACATCGTTAAAAGCGGTGCTTTGGCAAAATAAACAAGTTAAAGCCGCTGATATAAATAATTTACCTTGGTCGCAAATAAAAGAAGTTGTATTTGCCTGTGTAGGTCGCAGTGAATTACTAAGCGATATTCGAACGCAAGCTGCTATTAATAATATTAATTGCTTTGAAGCAAAAGTAACAAAAAAGCTTGGAGAATTGACCTGCGCTTACGAGCACGTTAATAATCTAGGAATCGATAGATGGCTTGCGCTTATTGCTGGCTTTACACTTTGCCCTAAAAAGGCATGTATTGTTGTTGATGCCGGAACAGCGACCACAATTGATGTTCTTAATAGCCAAGGGCAGCATTTAGGTGGTTGGATTTTACCTGGGCTTGATTTAATGACCTCATCACTCACACAAAATACTCAGCGTGTTTTTGACGATGGCAAAACATCGTTTGCTAATGAATTGGGTAAAAACACACCTAATGGTTTAAAAAATGGTGCCTTGGTTGCAACTGTTGGAGCCGTTGAACAAGCAAAACAACACTTAGGCGTGCAAAAAAACACTCAACAGGTGCAAATAATTTTTGCTGGTGGCTATGGCTCACTATTGCAACAGCAATTTGAAGGAAGTATTTTTGATTCATTGTTAGTAATGAAGGGCTTAAATTATTGGTACGAATTAACCGAAACAGTATAAAAAAGTGTAAAAAACATAAATTCGAGTAAATATTGAGCATTTAAACTAAAAATTTACACTTTTTTTAATTTTATTGTTGCATCCCAATAAGCCTTACTCTAATATCTCGCCCCGTACTAAAGCAGTGCCGACTTAGCTCAGCTGGTAGAGCAACTGACTTGTAATCAGTAGGTCAACCGTTCGACTCGGTTAGTCGGCACCACTTTCCTTTTACCGAAAGTGAATTAGTAGAGAATTATCGTGGAGGGGTTCCCGAGCGGCCAAAGGGATCAGACTGTAAATCTGACGGCTCAGCCTTCGCTGGTTCGAATCCAGCTCCCTCCACCACTTTATTCTTGACGGTTAGAGGTATTTTAAGAACAGATTCCTATGCGGGCATCGTATAATGGCTATTACCTCAGCCTTCCAAGCTGATGATGCGGGTTCGATTCCCGCTGCCCGCTCCAGTTCTTGTGTTGCTGATATAGCTCAGTTGGTAGAGCGCACCCTTGGTAAGGGTGAGGTCGGCAGTTCGACTCTGCCTATCAGCACCAGTCTTAAGAATCTCCTTGAACACTTCCTTTATCTGTCAGAAAAAAACTATTTGAAATTTGAAAAAATTAACTTAATCTACCTATGGTGGATTATTTTCATATGTAATCTAGATACACAAAACTGATAGGTTCCGTCATGGCAAAAGAAAAGTTTGAACGCGTAAAACCGCACGTAAACGTTGGCACAATCGGCCACGTTGACCACGGTAAAACTACACTAACTGCAGCAATCACTAACGTACTTGCAAAAGTATACGGCGGTGTTGCTAAAGATTTCGCATCAATTGATAACGCTCCTGAAGAGCGCGAACGTGGTATCACTATTTCAACGTCTCACGTTGAATACGATACTCCTTCACGTCACTACGCACACGTAGATTGTCCTGGTCACGCCGATTATGTTAAAAACATGATCACTGGTGCTGCTCAAATGGATGGCGCGATCTTAGTAGTTGCTGCGACAGATGGCCCTATGCCACAAACTCGTGAGCACATCCTTCTTTCTCGTCAAGTTGGCGTTCCTTACATCATCGTGTTCATGAACAAATGTGACATGGTTGATGACGAAGAGCTACTTGAACTAGTAGAAATGGAAGTTCGTGAACTTCTTTCAGAATACGATTTCCCAGGTGATGACTTACCTCTAATCGCTGGTTCTGCGCTTAAAGCGTTAGAAGGCGAGAAAGAGTGGGAAGATAAGATTGTTGAGCTTGCAAACGCACTTGATACTTACATCCCAGAGCCAGAGCGTGACATCGATAAGCCTTTCATCATGCCTATCGAAGACGTTTTCTCAATCCAGGGTCGTGGTACTGTTGTAACTGGTCGTGTTGAAGCTGGTATCATCCGCATCAATGACGAAGTAGAAATTGTTGGTATCAATGATACAACTCGTTCTACTTGTACTGGTGTTGAAATGTTCCGTAAGCTTCTAGACGAAGGTCGTGCTGGCGAAAACATCGGCGCACTTCTACGTGGTACTAAGCGTGAAGACGTTGAACGTGGTCAAGTACTAGCTAAGCCTGGTTCAATCAACCCACATACTACATTCACTTCAGAAGTATACGTACTTTCGAAAGATGAAGGTGGTCGTCATACTCCATTCTTCAAAGGTTACCGTCCACAGTTCTACTTCCGTACAACTGACGTAACTGGTGACGTACAGTTACCAGATGGCGTAGAAATGGTAATGCCTGGTGATAACATCAAGATGACAGTAACTCTAATCGCACCAATCGCGATGGATGAAGGTCTTCGTTTTGCTATCCGTGAAGGTGGTCGTACTGTAGGTGCTGGTGTTGTAGCAACTATCGTAGCGTAATTATTAGCCTAGCTAATTTTTACC
>NZ_AUTQ01000112.1 GCF_000498095.1 Pseudoalteromonas sp. TB64 | reverse complement strand
CCGCCACGACCATAAATAAATGGATCGCCGCCTTTAATTCGACATACTTTTTTACCTTGTTTAGCAAGGTCTACCAGCATTTGGTTGGTGTCGTCTTGAACAACGCTATGATCGCCCAAACGTTTGCCTACACAAATAAGGTCAGCATCTCGGCGTACTAATTCCATTATTTCGTCAGACACTAAAAAGTCATAAACGACTACGTCGGCTTGCTGCATAAGTTGCAGTGCTTTAAGTGTTAAAAGCTCTGGATCGCCAGGGCCTGCACCTACTACATACACTTCGCCTTCGGGTTCTGCTTTAGCATCTAGCATTTGCTCAAGTTGTTGCTCTGCGGCTTTTGTATCGCCTGTTTGTACTTTACTTACAACGGATGAGTCGAAAACGCCTTCCCAAAATTGACGACGGTCTGAAAAATGTTTAAAGCGTTGTTTTACTTTATTTCTAAACCCGCCAACTAACGTAGCAAGTGGACCTATATGTTGTGGAATAAGGGTTTCAAGTTTTTCACGTAAGCGGCGTGCCAGTACCGGCGCGGTGCCTGCGCTCGATATAGCAATAGTAATTGGGTCGCGGTCAACAATTGAAGGGAATATAAACGTACATTTAGGTTGATCATCAACCACGTTTACAAACACATTACGCGCGTTGGCAAGTTCAAACACATTGTTGTTTACCTCATCGCGGTCAGTTGCGGCAATAACCAGCATTTTACCGTCGAGATGTGATTCATCGAAGTAGGCATCAATAAGTGTGACTTCATTATTGTGTGCGTGTTCTTTTAGTTCATCACAAAACCAAGGTGCGACTAAAGTTACGTTTGCACGGGCTTTTAAAAACGCGCGACATTTGCGTAATGCGACCTCTCCACCGCCAACAACCAATACTGGTTTGTTGTCGAGTTTGGTAAAGATAGGTAAATACTGCACGTTTATAACACCCCTAAACAAATTCAAATAAAAAAACACGTTAACCTAGTAAGCAGAATATAGTGGCTATCAATAAGTAAAAAATAATTAAAACCAAGTTAATATAACCAAAGGTTATAACTGCTGCTATTTTTAGACCTAAGGCTTATTTAATAAGGCTTTACACATAATTGCAAGTGAATAGTAAGCTTATAGTGTTTGGTTATGAGCTATAGCGAGTTTATTTTAATTTGTTAATATGGGGCTATGTAACTTTGCACATAGTAAATGATGGAGTTTAAATGTCTGAACAACAAAAAAATGCGGTTTTAACGGTCACGTTAATGGATTTAACCAGTTTAAATGACGACGATAGCAAAGCAACTATTGAGGCTTTAGTTAACAGCATTGATCCAGTATTGGGCACTCCTGCTGCTGTATGTGTTTATAGTGGTTTTGTTGATGACGCTAAAATTGCATTAGCGGCACGAGAACTAAGCCATGTAAAAGTTGCCACGGTTACTAATTTCCCGTTAGGGGATGCTCCTTTAAGTGATGTAATTAACGAAACGCTTATAGCAATAGAGCGTGGTGCTGATGAAATAGACTTAGTAATTCCATATAAAGCATTAATTGCTGGCGATGAGCGCATGGTGCTTGAATATGTTAACGAGAGTAAAAAGGCATGTGGTACACGTGCACGGCTTAAGGTAATTATAGAAAGTGGCGAGCTAAAAACACAAACACTAATAGCGCAAGCAACTGCCTTGGCAATTAAAGGTGGTGCTGACTTTGTTAAAACCAGTACGGGTAAAGTTGCTATTAATGCGACCCTTGAGTCGACAAAAATAATGCTAAATACAATAAAACAATCAGGTAAGTTAATTGGTTTTAAAGCAGCGGGAGGGGTTAAAACAGTTGCTGATGCAACAGACTATCTAGCACTTACGCGTTCAATAATGGGCAATGATTACTTACACGCTGATACCTTTAGATTTGGTGCATCAAGCTTATTAAGTGACGTATATAAAACACTAAAGAGCAAATAGAGAACGAATAATGAGAATGAGAAATTCAGGAACACAAACACTGTTTAATAATTTATTTAAAGGTGTTTTAGTAATTGCTGTGGTTGGCTTTAGCTTAACGGCATGCACTAACCCAAGTACTCCTGCGGGAGAGGAAGGCTATGTATTCGAAAAGCCGCGTGTATTTGGTGAAGGTGGTTATCAAGGAACAATGAAAGGTCCGTCTAATTATGGCATGTCACTATTGCGCAATGAAGTGGTGAACATAGATATGCGACCTAATACATATACAGAAACATTTAGAATTCTTGCTAATGATGATTTAAATATTAAATTTGATTTTCATGCAGTGATTGCGATTGAAAGTGGGTCGGTTAGAACTGTTGTGGAAGAATATGGCGCCGAAAATTGGTATAAGCGTTTTGTACGTGAAACATTTAGAACATATGTGCGCGATACAGTACAAAAATACGATAGTGGCGAGCTTAAAACAAATCGTGAGAAAATAGCAAAAGAAGTGACTCTGCGCCTGCAAGGTTATTTATCGACCACTCCATTTAAGCTAGCAAATGTTGTCGTTGGTAACATTAATTACCCCGATATTGTTGCTAATGCAGTTGAGAAAAAACTAGCCGCTCAGCAGTTATTGGCAGAAAAAGAAACACAAAAAGAAATAGCCCGAAAAGACGCTGAAATTAGGGTAGAAGAAGCTAAAGGTATTGCTCAAGCGCAAAAAATAATTAATGCAACGCTAACTGCTAATTATATTCAACATGAAGCGATTAATGCACAAATAAAAATGGCATCGTCACCTAATCATACAACAGTGTATATTCCGGTTGGAAACAACGGCGTGCCAATTGTTAAAGGGGCCAATTAAGGCTTTTTAATATCAAGCTCTTAATTGTTTACAGAGATTTTGCATTACGGGTACCTTTTAGGCTTGTGTTAATGGCTTGCGTAAGTATAATAGGCATCCACTTTGCAGGGGCGTAGTTCCAATTGGTAGAACAGCGGTCTCCAAAACCGATGGTTGGGAGTTCGAGTCTCTCCGCCCCTGCCAGTTTTACTTAGAATTTGAGTAGTCTGAGATTAAAAACCGGTTTAAATTAAGTCTGTTTTTAAGTTTAGATTTTAATGGATTAACCCTGCCGTAGTGTAGGGTTGTTGTGTCTGTAGTTAAGGTAATAATATTATGAGCACGAATGTAGAAACACCATCAAGTGCGATGGAGTCAGTAAAGTGGTTAGTAGCAATCGCGCTACTTGCAGGCGCAGTTGTTGGTAATCATATGTATGCAGATCAATCTGTATTGCTACGTGCTATCGGCGTTGTTGTTGCAATAGCGGCTGGATTAGCAATTGCCTCGCAAACCTTTAAGGGACGTAACTTTCTTGCTTTTGCTAAAGAAGCTCGAATTGAAGTACGCAAAGTTATTTGGCCAACGCGTCAAGAAACTACCCACACGACATTAATTGTAATGGTTGCAACGGTGATTATGGCACTTATCCTTTGGGGATTAGATGGCATTTTATTCCGCGCTGTTGGCTTTTTAACTGGATTGGAGATCTGATCCCATGTCGGATGAGAATAACGAAATTAAATTACGTTGGTATGTAGTACAAGCTTTTTCTGGTTACGAAAAGCGTGTAGCACAAACATTAGTCGAACATATCAAAATCGAAGGTCTTGAAGCGAGCTTTGGTGAGATACTAGTACCAACTGAAGAAGTTGTTGAGATGCGCGCTGGTCAAAAGCGTAAATCTGAGCGTAAATTCTTCCCAGGTTATGTATTAGTACAAATGGATATGAACGATAAGAGCTGGCACTTAGTGAACAGCACTGAACGCGTAATGGGCTTTATTGGTGGTACGTCTGATCGTCCTGCTCCAATTAGCCCTAAAGAAGCAGAACGTATTCTTAACCGTCTACAAGAAAATGCTGAAGCGCCTAAACCTGCTACATTGTTTGAACCAGGTGAAGTTGTACGTGTTACAGATGGACCATTTGCAGACTTTAGTGGTGTAGTTGAAGAAGTTGACTACGAAAAGAGCCGCGTAAAAGTATCTGTACTTATTTTTGGTCGTTCTACACCAGTTGAACTTGAATTTGGTCAAGTTGAGCAAGATAAGTAATTGATTAAAAAAGCTTCGCTAATATTTTAGTAAATATTGGCATGAAGCTTGAAAAAGGCCGTTGATTATCTTATAATCAACGGCCTTTTTGTATTAAGGTAAATTTATTTTTACTTTACAAAAAGTACGAAACCAATTTTTAAACTGGGAAGCCGCTAGAGTACGCGTCCTCGCGCGCACAAGGCTAAGACCCACCTAATGAGGTATTTATAATGGCTAAAAAAGTTGAAGCTCTAATAAAGCTACAAGTTGCCGCTGGTATGGCTAATCCTAGTCCTCCAGTTGGTCCAGCACTAGGACAACACGGTGTAAACATCATGGAATTCTGTAAAGCGTTTAACGCACGTACAGAATCTATCGAAAAAGGCGCTCCAGTTCCTGTAGTGATCTCTGTTTACGGCGACCGTTCTTTTACGTTCGATATGAAAACACCACCTGCAGCTTACTTACTTAAGAAAGCAGCTGGTATCAAATCAGGCTCAGGCCGTCCTAACACTGATAAAGTAGGCACAGTAACTCGTGCTCAACTTGAAGAGATTGTTGAGACAAAACGAGCTGACCTTACAGCGGCTGATATGGACGCTGCGGTTCGCACTATCGCAGGTTCTGCGCGTGCGATGGGCTTGAACGTAGAGGACTAAGAAATGGCTAAATTAACTAAACGTATGCGTACTATCCGCGAAAAAGTGGAAGTAACAAAAGATTACGAGATCAATGAAGCAATTGCTCTTTTAAAAGAGTTAGCGACAGCTAAATTCGTAGAAAGTGTTGACGTTGCTGTTAACCTTGGTATCGATGCTCGTAAATCTGATCAAAACGTTCGTGGTGCTACTGTACTACCTAACGGTACTGGTCGTGACGTTCGTGTTGCTGTATTCACTCAAGGCGCTAATGCAGAAGCTGCAAAAGAAGCCGGTGCTGAATTAGTAGGCATGGAAGATCTTGCTGAGCTAGTTAAAAAAGGCGAGATGAATTTTGACGTTGTTGTTGCATCACCAGACGCTATGCGTGTTGTTGGTCAACTAGGTCAAATCTTAGGTCCACGTGGTCTAATGCCAAACCCTAAAACTGGTACTGTAACGCCTAACGTTGCAGAAGCAGTTAAAAATGCTAAAGCTGGTCAAGTACGTTACCGTAATGACAAGAATGGCATCATCCATACTACTATTGGTAAGGTTGATTTCACAGCTGAGCAGCTTCAACAAAATCTTGAGTCACTAATTGTTGCACTTAAGAAGGCTAAGCCTTCTCAAGCTAAAGGTATTTACTTGAAGAAAGTAACTATCTCTACAACAATGGGCGCAGGTGTTTCTGTTGACCAAGGCACTTTAAGCACAACTGTAGCTTAATTTAGTGTTTACATGGCGTGAAATTTGTACTATAATTTCGCGCCATTTTGTTGATTAATTTATTAATTGGCAAAGTAAAGAATTCGGGTTGAAGTCTATAATTTCGTTGCACCTTAGGGTAAAACGATAAATTAGGCTTCCGTCCAAGACCGTAGGTGGCTTCGGCCTTAATATTCACCTACGTAGACGGTGTAGACCCCAGATAGATTTTTCCTAATCCTTCTGGCTCTCGCCGTAAAAAGCATCTCTACCTTGTTTGGTAGGGAAGAGTAGAACCGGGGAAACCGATAATCGGTACCCCCATTAAACCAGGAGTAACACCCATGGCTTTAAATCTTCAAGGCAAAAAAGCAATAGTTGCTGAAGTCAACGAAGCAGCCAATGGTGCTCTATCTGCAGTTGTTGCAGATTCTCGTGGTGTAACAGTTGGCGCAATTACTGCCCTTCGTAAAGAAGCTCGTGCAAATGGTGTTTGGATGAAAGTTGTCCGTAACACTCTAGCAAAACGTGCTCTTGAAGGAACAGATTTTGAGTGTCTTTCTGATTCATTTGTTGGTCCAAGCTTAATCGCTTTCTCATCAGAGCATCCAGGTGCTGCTGCGCGTATCTTTTCAGATTTCGCGAAAAAGAATGAGAAATTCGAGCTTAAAACGGCCGCTTTTGAAGGAAATGTTGTTGATGCAGCAATGCTTGCTACATTACCTACATACGATGAAGCTGTTGCACGCTTAATGAGTGCTATGAAAGAAGCGTCTGCTGGCAAATTGTGTAAAACAATTGAAGCAGTACGTCTACAGAAAGAAGAGCAAGCTGCTTAATTTTAAGCTGTTTAATCACTTTCGGTGTAAAATTTATTTGGACTTAAAGTCCGTTAATTATTAGGAAATTTGTAATGTCTGTATCTAAAGACCAAATCCTTGACGCAATTGCTGAAATGTCAGTAATGGACGTTGTTGCTCTTATTGAAGCAATGGAAGAAAAATTCGGCGTAACAGCTGCAGCTGCAATGGTAGCTGGTCCAGCTGCTGAAGCTGCTGAAGAGAAAACAGAATTTGACGTAATCCTTACTGGCGCTGGCGCTAACAAGGTTTCTGCAATCAAAGCTGTTCGTAGCGCAACTGGCCTTGGCCTTAAAGAAGCGAAAGCTCTTGTTGAAGCTGCTCCTACACCTGTTAAAGAAGGTGTATCTAAAGAAGAAGCTGAAGCACTTGCAAAAGATCTTACTGAAGCTGGTGCTGAAGTTGAGGTTAAGTAATTTAGCTTTTGCTAAGTTCGCTGCCTGAGAAATCAGGCAAGGGCTGGTGATTATTTAATCACCGGCCTTTTTGCGCTATAGAGTGATCCACTCTTTTAGCGCAAATAAAATCTGATTTTTTTCTTTACTTTCAACGCTTTATAGTTTGCTAGTGTTAAAGTGAGAGCTAAATTAGAGCAACAATTGAATGTTGTAAAATCTTGGCATAGCTGCCAGTTAAGTCTGTTCTTACAAGAACAGGTCGGGTCAAAGATCAGCAAGCTGAGGAACCCCATGGCTTACTCTTATTCTGAAAAGAAACGTATCCGTAAGGATTTTGGTAAACGTCCACAAGTTTTAGATATACCTTTTTTACTGTCTACACAGTTAGAATCGTTTAAAAAATTCTTAGTGCCGGACGCTGATGGCGATCATGGTTTGGAAGCTGCCTTCCGTTCTGTGTTCCCAATTAAAAGCTACTCGGGAAATTCTGAGCTTCAATACGTAAGTTACCGTATTGGCGAGCCAGTTTTCGATGTAAAAGAATGTCAAATTCGCGGTGTGACTTATTCTGCTCCACTTCGCGTGAAACTTCGCCTTATCGTTATGGACAAAGAAGCTCCAGGCACAGTTAAAGACATTAAAGAGCAAGAAGTTTACATGGGCGAAATTCCGCTCATGACAGATACCGGTACCTTTGTTATCAATGGTACAGAGCGTGTTATCGTTTCTCAGCTACACCGTAGCCCTGGTGTATTCTTTGATAACGACCGCGGTAAAACTCATTCATCAGGTAAAGTATTATATAACGCACGCGTTATTCCTTACCGTGGTTCATGGTTAGACTTCGAATTTGATGCAAAAGATAACTTATATGTACGTATTGACCGTCGTCGTAAATTACCGGCGTCTATCATCCTACGTGCACTTGAGTACTCTAGTGAACAAATCCTAGAAATCTTCTTCGATAATACTACGTTTGAAGTAGCGGACGGTAAAGTTCTTATGGAACTTGTGCCTTCACGTTTACGTGGTGAAACTGCCGCTTTTGATATCAAGAGCGAAGACGGTGAAGTATTTGTTGAAAGCGGTCGTCGTGTTACGGCTCGCCACATCAAGAGCATCGAGAAGAAAGGCATTAACCGATTAGAAGTACCACATGAGTATGTTATTGGCCGTGTTATAGCTAAAAACTACGTTGACGAGTCAACGGGTGAAGTTATTGCTAACGCGAATGACGAATTAACTCTTGAGCTAATGGCTGAATTGGTTAAAGCAGGTCACACTAAAATTGATACGTTATATATCAATGAAGTGGACAGCGGTGCTTACATGTCAAATACATTGAACATTGACTCTTCAAGCAGCCGTTTAGAAGCACTAGTAGAAATTTACCGCATGATGCGCCCAGGCGAGCCACCGACGAAAGACGCGGCTGAAGCCTTATTCCAGAACTTGTTCTTCTCTGAAGAACGTTATGACTTATCTACTGTAGGTCGTATGAAGTTCAATAGCCGTGTTGGTTACGATACAGACACAGGCCCAGGCACATTAAGCAAAGAAGACATCGTGTCTGTTATGAAAGTATTAATTGCTATTCGTAACGGTCAAGGCGATGTTGATGATATCGATCACTTAGGCAACCGTCGTATACGTAGTGTTGGCGAAATGGCTGAGAACCAATTCCGTGTTGGTCTAGTACGTGTAGAACGTGCTGTACGTGAGCGTTTAAGCTTAGGTGACCTTGACGCAATAATGCCACAAGATCTTATTAACGCTAAGCCTATATCGGCAGCTGTTAAAGAGTTTTTCGGCTCGTCTCAGTTATCACAGTTTATGGACCAAAATAACCCGCTATCAGAAGTTACGCATAAACGTCGTATCTCTGCATTAGGTCCGGGCGGTCTAACTCGTGAACGCGCAGGCTTTGAAGTACGTGACGTTCACGTAACTCACTATGGTCGCGTATGTCCAATCGAGACTCCTGAGGGTCCAAACATCGGTCTAATTAACTCGTTGTCTACGTACGCACGTACAAATGACTACGGTTTCTTAGAAACACCTTACCGCAAAGTGGTAGACGGTGTTGTAACTGATGAAGTTGATTATTTATCAGCCATTGAAGAAGGTCAGTTTGTTATCGCACAGGCGAATTCAAACTTAACTGAAACCAATGAGTTTGTTGATGAACTTATTCCATGTCGTCACAAAGGTGAATCTACCTTTATGGGTCGTATGGATCAGCAATATATGGATGTATCACCACAACAGGTGATCTCTGTAGCGGCAGCACTTATCCCGTTCTTAGAACACGATGATGCTAACCGTGCATTGATGGGTTCAAACATGCAACGTCAAGCAGTACCAACATTGAAAGCGGACAAACCGTTAGTAGGTACTGGTATTGAGTTAACACTAGCGAAAGATTCTGGTGTAACTATCGTTGCTAAACGTGGTGGTGAAGTAATGTATGCTGACGCAAGTCGCATCGTTGTTAATGTACATGAAGAAGAACGCATTCCTGGTGAAGCGGGCATCGACATCTACAACTTAACCAAATACACACGTTCTAACCAAAATACATGTATTAACCAAAAACCAACTTGTATGGTTGGCGAACCGGTTACTCGTGGTGACGTGTTAGCAGATGGTCCTTCGACTGACTTAGGTGATTTAGCCCTTGGTCAAAACCTTCGCGTGGCATTCATGCCATGGAACGGTTACAACTTCGAAGATTCAATCTTGCTATCAGAGCGCGTAGTTGAAGAAGATCGTCTAACGACTATCCATATTCAAGAGCTACAGTGTGTTGCCCGTGATACTAAATTAGGTCCAGAAGAGATTACTGCAGATATCCCGAATGTGGGTGAGTCTGCGCTAGGCAAGCTTGATGAATCAGGTGTTGTTTATATTGGTGCTGAAGTTAAGAGCGGCGATATTCTAGTAGGTAAAGTAACTCCTAAAGGCGAAACACAGTTAACACCTGAAGAGAAGCTTCTGCGAGCTATCTTCGGCGAAAAAGCGTCTGATGTTAAAGACAGCTCTTTACGTGTACCAAACTCTGTAACTGGTACTGTAATTGACGTACAAGTTTTCACCCGTGATGGTGTTGAAAAAGACAAACGTGCGTTAGAAGTTGAAGACATGCAGCTTCGCGAAGCGAAGAAAGACTTCAATGAAGAGTTCCGTATTTTAGAAGCTGGCGTTTTAGGACGTGCTCGCAAGTTACTTGTTGATGCAGGCTTCGAAGAAGACAAATTAACATCGCTGAATGCTGAGAAACTACTTACTCAAAGCCTTGCTGAAGAAGATAAGCAAGCTGAACTTGAGCAATTAGCTGCACAGTACGATGAGCTTAAAGCTGAATACGATAAAAAGTTTGAAAACAAACGTCGTAAAATTACCCAAGGTGATGACTTAGCACCAGGCGTACTTAAGATTGTTAAAGTATACCTAGCTGTTAGACGTCGTATCCAACCGGGTGACAAAATGGCGGGTCGTCATGGTAACAAAGGTGTTATCTCGACTATCGTACCAGTAGAAGATATGCCTTACGATGACAAAGGTCGTACGGTAGATATCGTATTGAATCCACTAGGTGTACCATCGCGTATGAACATCGGTCAGATCCTTGAAACACATATGGGTCTAGCTGCACGTGGTATCGGTGAACGCATTGAAGAAATGATGAAAGAGCAACGTGAGCTTCATGAGCTACGTGACTTCATCAAGCAAGCATACGAAATTGGTGAATCTCGCCAAGTTGTAGACATTGCTAGCTTCACAGATGACGAAATTCGTCGTTTGGCTGAAAACTTAAAAGGTGGTTTACCAATAGCTACTCCTGCATTTGATGGCGCGAAAGAAAGCGAAATTAAAGACATGCTTGAGCTTGCGGGCTACCCACGTAGTGGTCAGGTTACACTTTATGATGGCCGTACTGGTGATCAGTTTGAACGTCAAGTAACTGTTGGTTACATGTACATGCTTAAATTGAATCACTTAGTTGATGATAAAATGCATGCACGTTCTACTGGTTCTTACAGCCTTGTTACTCAGCAGCCGCTGGGTGGTAAAGCACAGTTCGGTGGCCAGCGTTTTGGTGAGATGGAAGTATGGGCACTTGAAGCTTACGGTGCTGCTTACACTCTACAAGAAATGCTAACAGTGAAATCGGATGACGTGAACGGTCGTACTAAGATGTATAAAAACATCGTTGATGGTAACCATAAAATGGAACCAGGTATGCCAGAATCGTTCAACGTATTGTTGAAAGAGATCCGCTCACTGGGTATCAACATCGAGTTGGAAGAAAATTAAGCCAATTAGATGCTGCAGTTAACGCTGCAGCATCTGTTACGGCCGAATAGAATGTAGGGACGAGAATACCCGTCCTCAAGATTAACTCCGACAGGAGAGCTAAGGTGAAAGACTTACTTAAGTTTCTGAAGCAACAAAATAAGACCGAAGAATTCGATGCAATTCGCATTGGTCTTGCTTCACCAGACATGGTTCGTTCATGGTCATACGGTGAAGTAAAGAAACCTGAGACTATTAACTACCGTACTTTCAAGCCTGAGCGTGATGGCTTATTCTGTGCCCGTATTTTCGGTCCAGTGAAAGATTATGAATGCTTATGTGGTAAATATAAGCGTCTTAAACACCGTGGTGTGATCTGTGAAAAGTGTGGCGTTGAAGTAACACTCACTAAAGTGCGACGCGATCGTATGGGTCATATTGACCTTGCGAGCCCAGTTGCACACATATGGTTTTTAAAATCATTACCGTCACGTATCGGCTTAATGCTAGATATGACGCTTCGTGATATTGAACGTGTTCTTTACTTCGAATCATTCGTAGTAACTGAGCCGGGTATGACAACGCTTGAGCGTGGTCAATTACTTGGTGAAGAAGAATACCTAGATGCACTAGAAGAACATGGTGATGAGTTTGAAGCTAAGATGGGTGCTGAAGCAGTTTTAGACTTGCTTCGTGAACTCGATCTTGCTCAATTAATTGCTGAAATGCGTGAAGAGTTACCAACAATTAACTCTGAAACTAAGCGTAAAAAAATCACTAAACGTCTTAAGTTAATGGAATCGTTCCACCAATCAGGTAATAACCCTGAGTGGATGATCATGACAGTACTTCCAGTATTGCCACCTGATCTACGCCCATTAGTACCTCTAGACGGTGGTCGTTTTGCGACATCTGATCTAAATGACCTTTACCGTCGTGTTATTAACCGTAATAACCGTCTTAAGCGTCTACTAGATTTAGCAGCACCAGACATTATTGTACGCAACGAAAAACGTATGTTACAAGAAGCGGTAGATGCGCTACTTGATAACGGTCGTCGTGGTCGTGCAATTACAGGTTCTAACAAACGTCCTCTTAAATCTCTTGCTGATATGATCAAGGGTAAGCAAGGTCGTTTCCGTCAGAACTTACTTGGTAAGCGTGTAGATTATTCAGGCCGTTCTGTAATCACAGTTGGTCCTACACTTAAGCTTCACCAATGTGGTCTTCCTAAGAAGATGGCACTAGAGCTATTCAAACCATTCATCTATGGCAAACTAGAACGTCGCGGCATGGCTACGACAATCAAAGCTGCTAAGAAGATGGTTGAACGTGAAGTTCCGGAAGTATGGGATGTACTTGACGAAGTAATTCGTGAACATCCAGTATTACTTAACCGTGCACCAACACTTCACCGTTTGGGTATCCAAGCGTTTGAGCCTGTGCTTATCGAAGGTAAAGCGATTCATTTGCATCCATTAGTATGTGCGGCGTACAACGCCGATTTCGATGGTGACCAAATGGCGGTACACGTACCGTTAACAATCGAAGCGCAGCTTGAAGCTCGTGCATTGATGATGTCAACAAACAACATTCTATCTCCTGCGAATGGTGAGCCAATCATCGTTCCTTCACAGGATGTTGTATTGGGTCTTTATTACATGACTCGTGACCGCATTAACGCTAAAGGCGAAGGCGCGATATTTAAAGATCCAAAAGAAGCAGAAAAAGCATACCGTAGTGGTAATGCAGACCTTCACGCAATTGTGAAAGTACGTATTAGCCAATCAGTTAAAAACGAAGACGGCGTAGTAGAAGATA
This sequence comes from Pseudoalteromonas sp. TB64, assembly GCF_000498095.1. Lineage (GTDB taxonomy): Bacteria > Pseudomonadota > Gammaproteobacteria > Enterobacterales > Alteromonadaceae > Pseudoalteromonas. The sequence goes on along the minus strand of NZ_AUTQ01000112.1, from coordinate 7,031 downwards.
CTATTACTGTTATCGATACAACTGTTGGTCGTGCGATTCTGTCTCTAATTTTACCTAAAGGCATGCCGTTTGCGTCAATCAACCAGCCGCTAGGTAAAAAGCAGATTTCTGGCTTATTGAATGAGTGTTACCGTCGTCTAGGTCTTAAAGATACAGTTATCTTTGCTGACCAAGTTATGTACACCGGTTTCCATTATGCAATGAAGTCAGGTGTTTCTATCGGTATTGATGACTTAGTTATCCCACCGGTTAAAGCACAGATAATTGAATCAGCTGAAGCTGAAGTTACTGAAATCAACCAACAATTCCAATCAGGTCTTGTAACGGCTGGTGAAAAGTACAACAAAGTTATCGATATCTGGTCACGTGTAAACGAAAACTTATCACGTGAGATGATGTCTAACTTGTCGAAAGACACAGTTATCAATGCACAAGGTGAAGAAGTAGAGCAACCGTCATTTAACTCAGTGTTTATGATGGCCGACTCAGGTGCTCGTGGTAGTGCTGCACAGATTCGTCAGTTGGCGGGTATGCGTGGTCTAATGGCACGTCCAGATGGTTCAATCATCGAGACGCCAATCACAGCTAACTTCCGTGAAGGTCTAAACGTACTTCAGTACTTCATCTCAACGCATGGTGCGCGTAAAGGTCTTGCCGATACAGCACTTAAAACAGCTAACTCGGGTTACCTAACGCGTCGTCTAGTAGACGTTGCACAAGATTTGGTAATCAATGAAGATGACTGTGGCACAGAAGATGGCTTAACAATGAAACCGCTTATTGAAGGTGGTGATGTTGTAGAAGCACTTCGTGAACGTGTTCTAGGTCGTGTTGTTGCTGAAGATATTGTGATTCCAGGTACTAATACAGTACTAGTTGAACGTAATATCATGCTTGACGAAAAACTGTGTGACCTTTTAGAAGAGCATTCAGTAGATGAAGTTCGCGTACGTTCTGTTATCACTTGTGATAATGACTTTGGTGTTTGTGCTAACTGTTATGGTCGTGACCTAGCACGTGGTCATATCATCAACGCGGGTGAATCAGTTGGTGTTATAGCAGCACAGTCAATCGGTGAGCCAGGTACACAGTTAACAATGCGTACTTTCCACATCGGTGGTGCGGCATCTAGAGCGTCTGCAGAAAATAATGTACAAGTTAAAACTAACGGTACATTAAAACTTCATAACTCTAAGTATGTACTTAACACAGACGATAAGATTGTTATTACCTCTCGTTCAACGGAAATTACTATCATTGATAGTTATGGTCGTGAGAAAGAGCGCTATAAAGTGCCTTACGGTGCAGTATTAACAGTTAAAGACAATACGGAAGTTCAAGGTAACGACATCGTTGCTACTTGGGACCCGCATAGTCACCCAATTGTTCTTGAGCATAAATCAAAAGTATCGTTTAGCGATATCGATGATTCAAATACAGAAGCACAGACTGATGAACTAACCGGTTTAACCCGTGTAGTTGTAAAAGACCTTGCTAAAGTAAATACGAAAGAACCAAAGCTTATCATCGAAAGTGAAGAGCGCGGTCTGCAAGAAACACGTCTACCTTCATATACTACAATTGAAGTGATTGACGGCGTTACAGCAAACCCTGGTGACGTGCTTGCACGTATACCACAAGAAGGTTCGAAAACTCGTGATATCACGGGTGGTCTACCACGCGTAGCCGACTTATTTGAAGCTCGTAAGCCAAAAGATCCAGCTATCTTAGCTGAAATCACAGGTACAATTAGCTTCGGTAAAGAGACTAAAGGTAAGAAGCGTTTAGTTATTACTCCACCAGAAGGTGATCATTACGAAGAGATGATCCACAAGTGGCGTCAACTTAACGTGTTTGAAGGTGAGCAAGTGTCTAAAGGTGAAGTTATCGCCGATGGTCCTGAATCACCGCATGACATCTTACGCCTACGTGGTGTGACTCATGTTGCTAACTACATCGTTAACGAAGTGCAAGAGGTTTACCGTTTGCAAGGCGTTAAGATCAATGACAAGCACATTGAAACAATTATCCGTCAAATGTTACGTAAATGTACCATTATGCACGGCGGTGATACTGACTTCTTAGCCGGTGAACAAATCGAAGTGGCGCGCGTTAATATCGCAAACCGTGACCTTGAAAAACAAGGTAAGATACCAGCTAAGTTTGAAATCCAGTTAATGGGTATCACAAAAGCATCACTAGCAACAGAATCTTTCATCTCTGCAGCGTCTTTCCAAGAGACAACACGTGTTCTTACAGATGCGGCAGTGAATGGTAAGAGCGATGAACTTCGCGGTCTTAAAGAAAACGTAATTGTGGGTCGTTTGATCCCAGCCGGTACCGGTTTTGCGNGTATCATCAAGAACGTATGGCTCGCCGTAAACAAAGCAAAGTAGTAGTAGAAGAGCAAACTGTAAGTGCAGAAGAGGCAACTCAAGCACTAACTGACGCTCTAAATGCTGATTTGTCTGGAAATCAATAAACTGTTCTTAATCAATAGATTAAGTGATAGTAAGGCAGATATCTTCTGTCTTACTATTAGTTTAGGTTGACAGGTTAAACTTTGCTCATTAAAATTCCGCCACCCATTTACTTGTGTGCTTAATGCAGGCTCGTAAATAAAGGGCGGATTTTTTATTTTTTTCAGTAGTAATTTTAATTTCAGGAGCTATTTAAATGGCAACTATTAACCAGCTAGTGCGTAAGCCACGCCGTAGCAAGGTTACGAAAAGTAACTCAGCTGCACTAAAAGCGTGTCCGCAAAAGCGCGGTGTATGTACTCGCGTATATACAACTACACCTAAGAAACCTAACTCGGCGTTACGTAAAGTAGCTCGTGTACGTTTAACTAACGGTTTCGAAGTAACTTCATACATTGGTGGTGAAGGTCATAACCTTCAAGAGCATAGTGTAATCCTAATCCGTGGTGGTCGTGTTAAAGATTTACCAGGTGTGCGTTTTCACACTGTTCGTGGTGCACTTGACTGTGCAGGCGTTAGCGACCGTCGTCAAGCTCGTTCTAAATACGGTACTAAACGCCCTAAAGGCTAATGTTTTCCGTTAGTAAGGCCAAGCACTAAATATTTATAATTATTGTTTTGGGTGATTGACTCGAAAGAGCAAACCTGAATAAACCGGAGATACAAAATGCCTAGAAGACGCGTAATCGGTCAACGTAAAATTCTTCCAGATCCTAAGTTCGGATCGGAACTTCTTGCTAAATTCGTTAACATCGTGATGTTAGACGGCAAGAAATCTACTGCTGAAAAAATTGTTTATGGTGCGCTAGACGTGGCTGCTGAGAAATCAGGCAAGTCGCACCTAGAAATCTTTGAAACTGCACTTGATAACATCCGCCCACAGGTAGAAGTTAAATCTCGCCGTGTTGGTGGTTCAACTTATCAAGTACCAGTTGAAGTACGTCCAGTTCGTCGTAACGCATTAGGTATGCGTTGGTTAGTAGACGCTGCACGTAAGCGTGGCGAAAAATCTATGGGCTTACGTTTAGCTCAAGAAATCGTTGACGCTGCTGACAACAAAGGCACTGCGGTTAAGAAACGTGAAGACGTTCACCGTATGGCTGAAGCGAATAAAGCATTCGCTCATTACCGTTGGTAATCTGTCTTTAACCTTTAAGAGGATCATATGGCACGTACAACTCCACTTGAGCGCTATCGTAATATAGGTATTGTTGCTCACGTAGATGCAGGCAAAACCACCACAACAGAACGAGTTCTGTTCTACACGGGTCTTTCTCATAAGATCGGTGAAGTACATGATGGCGCTGCAACTATGGATTGGATGGAGCAGGAACAAGAGCGTGGTATCACAATCACTTCTGCTGCAACAACGTGTTTTTGGAAAGGGATGGACGCTCAATTTGACGCCCATCGTATCAATATTATTGATACTCCAGGACACGTAGATTTCACTATCGAAGTAGAGCGTTCTTTACGCGTACTTGATGGTGCGGTAGTTGTTCTTTGTGCTTCATCTGGTGTACAGCCGCAAACTGAGACAGTTTGGCGTCAAGCGAACAAATACGAAGTTCCGAGAATGATCTTCGTAAATAAAATGGATCGCACGGGCGCTGACTTCTTAGCGGTGGTTAGCCAGGTGAAATCTCGTCTTGGAGCAACGCCTGTTCCAATTCAGTTGCCTGTAGGCGCTGAGGACGACTTTAAAGGTGTTATTGACCTCATAAAAATGAAAATGATTAACTGGAACGAAGCGGACCAGGGTATGACTTTTTCATATGAGGCAATACCGGCAGATCTTCTGGAATTAGCTGAAGAATGGCGCTCTCATTTAGTTGAAAGCGCTGCTGAAGCAACAGATGAACTAATGGATAAATACTTAGAAGGTGAAGAGTTAAGCGAAGCAGAAATCAAAAATGCTTTGCGTCAACGAACATTAGCGAATGAGATTGTTCCAGTTACTTGTGGTAGTGCATTTAAAAACAAAGGTGTTCAAGCTGTGCTTGATTGCGTTGTTGAATATATGCCCTCACCAGAGCAAGTGAAACAAATCCAAGGTATCTTAGAAAATGGTACTGAGGAAGAACGTCCTGCTAATGATAAAGCGCCGTTTGCTGCACTCGCATTTAAGATTGCAACAGACCCGTTTGTTGGCACCTTGACCTTTTTCCGTGTTTACTCTGGTACTGTTAAACAGGGTGACACGGTATATAATCCAGTAAAAAGTAAGCGTGAGCGACTTGGCCGTATCGTACAGATGCATTCAAACTCTCGTGAAGAGATCAAAGAAGTTTTCGCAGGCGACATCGCGGCAGCTATTGGTCTTAAAGACGTAACAACAGGTGAAACACTGTGTGATCCGAGTTCTATTATTACGCTTGAGCGTATGGAATTCCCTGAACCAGTAATCTCTATTGCGGTTGAGCCTCGCACTATAGCTGACCAAAATAAGATGGGTATTGCGCTAGGTAAACTAGCTGCTGAAGATCCTTCTTTTCGCGTACAAACTGACGAAGAATCAGGCCAGATTATAATCTCTGGTATGGGTGAACTTCACCTTGATATCATCGTCGACCGTATGAAACGTGAATTCAGTGTTGAATGTAACGTTGGTAAGCCGCAGGTCTCATACCGAGAAGCTATTCGTTCAACTGTTAAAGTTGAAGGGAAGTTTATACGTCAGTCAGGTGGTCGTGGTCAATATGGTCACGTTTGGATTAAACTTGAACCGATGGATATTACGGATGATGAGTCACCAATTTACGAGTTCGTTAACGAAACCGTAGGTGGTTCTGTTCCTAAAGAATTCGTCCCTGCGGTAGACAAAGGTATCCAAGAGCAAATGTCTCAAGGTGTACTGGCAGGCTACCCATTACTTGGCGTTAGAGCGACTTTATATGATGGTTCATTCCATGATGTAGATTCGAATGAAATGGCATTTAAAATAGCAGGTTCACTGGCAATGAGAGATGGGGCGCTTAAAGCTAACCCTGTACTTTTAGAGCCAGTAATGAAGGTTGAAGTACTCACTCCTGATTCAAATATGGGTGATGTAGTTGGCGACTTAAACCGTCGCCGCGGCATAATCGAAGGCATGGAAGATGCATTAGGTGGACTTAAGCAAATTAATGCGCAAGTTCCTCTTTCTGAAATGTTTGGTTATGCGACTGCTTTACGATCTGCAACACAAGGCCGTGCCTCATACTCTATGGAGTTTGTGAAGTATGCTGAAGCCTCTAAAAATGTTGCAGATACAATAATTTCAGCTCGCGCTGTTATATAATTTTAGCTTGTCTGGCTCAATAGTGAGTCAGGCTTTAATTTCTTTATTAGGAATTTTTTAAGATGGCAAAAGAAAAGTTTGAACGCGTAAAACCGCACGTAAACGTTGGTACAATCGGCCACGTTGACCACGGTAAAACTACACTAACTGCAGCAATCACTAACGTACTTGCAAAAGTATACGGCGGTGTTGCTAAAGATTTCGCATCAATTGATAACGCTCCTGAAGAGCGCGAACGTGGTATCACTATTTCAACGTCTCACGTTGAATACGATACTCCTTCACGTCACTACGCACACGTAGATTGTCCTGGTCACGCCGATTATGTTAAAAACATGATCACTGGTGCTGCTCAAATGGATGGCGCGATCTTAGTAGTTGCTGCGACAGATGGCCCTATGCCACAAACTCGTGAGCACATCCTTCTTTCTCGTCAAGTTGGCGTTCCTTACATCATCGTGTTCATGAACAAATGTGACATGGTTGATGACGAAGAGCTACTTGAACTAGTAGAAATGGAAGTTCGTGAACTTCTTTCAGAATACGATTTCCCAGGTGATGACTTACCTCTAATCGCTGGTTCTGCGCTTAAAGCGTTAGAAGGCGAGAAAGAGTGGGAAGATAAGATTGTTGAGCTTGCAAACGCACTTGATACTTACATCCCAGAGCCAGAGCGTGACATCGATAAGCCTTTCATCATGCCTATCGAAGACGTTTTCTCAATCCAGGGTCGTGGTACTGTTGTAACTGGTCGTGTTGAAGCTGGTATCATCCGCATCAATGACGAAGTAGAAATTGTTGGTATCAATGATACAACTCGTTCTACTTGTACTGGTGTTGAAATGTTCCGTAAGCTTCTAGACGAAGGTCGTGCTGGCGAAAACATCGGCGCACTTCTACGTGGTACTAAGCGTGAAGACGTTGAACGTGGTCAAGTACTAGCTAAGCCTGGTTCAATCAACCCACATACTACATTCACTTCAGAAGTATACGTACTTTCGAAAGATGAAGGTGGTCGTCATACTCCATTCTTCAAAGGTTACCGTCCACAGTTCTACTTCCGTACAACTGACGTAACTGGTGACGTACAGTTACCAGATGGCGTAGAAATGGTAATGCCTGGTGATAACATCAAGATGACAGTAACTCTAATCGCACCAATCGCGATGGATGAAGGTCTTCGTTTTGCTATCCGTGAAGGTGGTCGTACTGTAGGTGCTGGTGTTGTAGCAACTATCGTAGCGTAATTATTAGCCTAGCTAATTTTTACC
>NZ_AUTQ01000111.1 GCF_000498095.1 Pseudoalteromonas sp. TB64 | reverse complement strand
AAAGAAAGTGAACGGTCTGTCAGCCATGAATGCATTTATCTGTATATCTGGGAAGATAAAAAAGCAGGTGGTGAGTTATACCTACATCTGCGCCGACACGGTAAGAAATATCACAAGCGCAGTCATGGTAAAACAAACCGAGGGCAAATAAAAAATCGCGTTAGCATTGAAGAACGTCCACAAATAGTTGATGAGAAAGGTCGTATCGGAGATTGGGAAATAGATACCGTTATAGGTAAAGGTCATCGAGGCGCCCTTGTTACCATTGTAGAGCGGGTCACCCAATTCACTGTATCAACTCAGGTGGCAGGCAAAACAGCACAAGCCGTCACTGCGGCGACGATAGAACTATTAAGGCCATATAGGTCAGCGCTTCATAGCATCACGGCTGACAATGGAAAAGAGTTCGCTTATCACGAGCAAATCACAGAGGCTTTAAGTGTACCTGTTTATTTTGCTCACCCTTATCACTCATGGGAGCGCGGATTGAATGAAAACACGAATGGATTACTACGCCAGTATTGGCCGAAGAGCACAGATTTTAAGACGGTAACACCAGCGCAAGTTATACCAGTACTTGAGCAACTTAATAATCGTCCGAGGAAGACACTAGGATTTGAAACGCCTGCAAAATTGATGCAGGATCACTTGGCGGCTAAAGCCGCCTAAACGTTATGCACTTCAGATTTGAATCCGCGTGATGAATTCAAAAGGTTATTCAGTAATTTATGCATATGATAAATTTATCTCTGCGTATCAAATGAAAAATCCATATTTAGAAGAATATGAATTCCCTACTATTCGTCAGTTTAGGTATTTTTATAAAACTGAATACAATCAAAGTGAGCGAGCTGAGAAACAAGCTGTTCGCATTGAATACCTTAAAGATATTCGTCCTCTTCACGGTACGGCTACAGAGCAAGCTTTAGGTCCAGGTAGTCGTTATGAGATTGATGCAACGATTGCAGATATTTATCTCGTAGATCAGGAGTATCCAGATAAAATCATAGGAAGGCCTACTATTTATATGGTTATTGATGTCTTTAGTCGAATGATTGCTGGATTCTATATTGGTTTTGATAATCCATCATATGCAATTGCTATGAAGGCTTTAACGACTAGCTTTAGAAATAAAGAAGAAGCCTGTAAAGAATTTGGTGTGGCTATATCTGAGCAAGATTGGCCGTGTGTCGGGTTACCAAGTGCAGTGCTTGCTGACCGTGGTGAATTGATGAGTCATCAAGTAAGTTATCTGATTGAAAGTTTAGGTATCAGACTTGAAAGTGCTCCTCCTCGGCGTGGTGATTGTAAAGGTATTGTTGAAAGATCCTTTGGTGTTTTACAAGCGAAGTTTAAGCCTTATTCTCCTGGTGTTGTGACTGGAACAAGAATTAAAAAGCACGGAGAAAAAGATTATCGAGCAGAAGCAACGCTTAACATAAAAGATTTTACTGAAATAATTCTTTATTCAATCTTAGAGCATAACCTCTATAAGCCTTTAACTAAATATGATCGCGATGTTGATATGCCAACTGATTTACCTTCAATACCGATTGAGTTGTGGCGATGGGGAATTCAAAATAGAACAGGCCAACTTAGATCTGTTGATATAAAGTCGGCAGAAATACTATTACTTCCTCGTAAAAAAGTAACGATTTCTGAACAAGGTGTAAAAATTTGGGGGGTTTTATACACAAGCAAAGAAATTATCGAAGCGGGATGGATGCATCGTAATGAAAGTATTAACAGACCAAAAAACTTAGTTGCTGCTTATGATTTGGGTAATACAAATAATATTTATTTATTTCCTGAAAATAATAATAATATATTTTGGGTTTGTGAATTATCTGTTCATAGCAGACAGTTTAAAAATATGACGTGGTATTACGCTTGGCAATTATCTGTCGAAATAAAACAAACGTTAAGCGAAGCTAACTATAAACATTCTCCTGCTCGTAGAGAATTAGCGAACATGATAGATGAGAAGATAAAAGCCGCTAAAAAAAGATCTAAGCTTGCATCCGAGGCATCTCATAAATCAAATGCTGCTCGTATAAAAGAGATTAAAGAAAATAAAGGAGATGCGAGAGAAAAAGAGCGTTTTGATACAGCAATAAAGCCAAAGCAATTAAAGCAAAATAAAGCAGCTGAAGTGATTCAATTGACACCTAGAGAAGATTATTCAACGCCAGATTATACTGATGATTTATTTAATGACGATGGGGATAATGATTAATGAGTCTATCAAATCGAGTTATTGCAACCTATCAGACATCTGATATTGAATCATATAAAAATAATCCTTTAATTGAAGCTTTACCTCCTCTAAATGATTTTCTTACTGATGCTAAAGCCCTGAAGTCTAAAATTCATTGCTCTGAGAGCGAGCGTTATCTCAGCTCAATTAAACGAGTTCACCATATAAGCCGAATTATAGATGAGTTTTTTCAACCATTAAATAATCACTTTTTACTACATGAAAAACTCTCGATAATGATTAGATCTGGCTATGTAGGGAGAAATCCAAATACTAGCTACTGGGCAAAACATATTCAAAATGGTTATGAAAGAGTTATTCAAGGTGACTTAAGTGCTCATAAATTCACTGATGTTTCATCTACTGCACAAAGTATGACACTCATCGGGTGTAGTGGTTGCGGTAAAACGACTACAATTACACAATTATTATCTTTATATCCTCAAGTTATTTATCACCCATCCATGAATATGGAGCAGGTTGTATATTTAAAAATTGATTGTTCGCATGATGGTTCGTTGAAAGAAATTTGTCAGAATTTTTTTAGAGCGATGGATCGTGCATTAAAAACATCAAACTATGAAAAGCAATACTCAAAGGGTAGACATGGAATCGAAACTTTACTTGCAGGTATGGCACAAGTCGCTAATGCTCACGCTTTAGGTGTACTTATTATTGATGAAATACAGCATTTAAGCAGATCTCGTTCTGGCGGTTCAGAAAAAATGTTAAATTTCTTTGTAACGCTAGTCAATACAATTGGGTTACCTGTTATTTTAGTTGGAACGCCAAAAGCACGACAAATCTTTGAAGCTGATATGAGATCTGCAAGACGAGGGTCTGGTTTTGGTGCTCTATTTTGGGACCCTTTAAAACCAAGTCCTCAATGGGATGCACTTACAGATAAATTGTGGAAACTTCAATGGCTTCAAAAGTCAGAAAAAACGTTAAATGATGAAATTAGAGATACTTGGTATGACCTCAGCCAAGGAGTTCTTGATATTGTTATTAAATTATTTGTCTTAAGCCAACTTCGTGCAATCGCACTTAATAAAGAATGCATAACTTCTGAGTTAATGAGAAAAGTTTATGCTGATGAGTTAAAACCAGTTCACCCTATGTTAGAAGCGTTGCGCTCAAAAGATCCATTAGAAATCGCTAAATATTCAGATTTACATCTTAAAGATACCGATAAGAGATTGCTAAAATTACAGCAAGAAATTATCGATAACGCATTTGAGACACCAGAAGAAGTAGAGTTTCAGAAGTTAAGGAATAAAGAAGAAGAAAAAGTTTATACCGCTTTAAAAGACGAATTTAAATCTTCGCTTTTAGTGCCTGTGATCAAACGAATTTTTGACCAGAATCCAACATTGACTTGGATTGATATATTACCCATCGTTAATTCTAATTTGAAAGAACCCATTGAATCAAAAAAAGAAAGTAATACAGAAACGAGAAAGGAGTCTATAAAGCTAAGCGATTGGCATTCGTTAGAGTCAGATGATTTTAGGTATCTCTTTTCACAGAAAAAAGAAACGATCAGCCTTTATGATGACATACTAGATAATGGCCTGATTTTCGATATGAATAGTTGGATAGAGAAAGTGGGGTAACGTTGCACAATTTTCCCATTCCTCATCACAACGAATTAATATACAGCACCGTTGCTCGTGCTGGCGTTAGGTTTGGAATTACAAGCCCCAAACGACTACTTGATGAGGTTTTTGATAATAGAACTGTGATTGCGACAATAGATATACCAAGCAATTTATCTTGTATATCTAATCAATTAAAAAACACAGGTAAATACTCTGTTGAGGAATTAATTTATCAACATACTATGTTTCCTCTTTATGCGTTATTTACTAATGAAGAAACCAGATTAAAAATAATAAACAAGATGAAAGGAAATACAAAAGGAATTGCTCATTTAAGTTTAGGTATTACGGCTTCAAAAATAAAAATCCCGAAGAGTTTTTATTTTTGCCCTAAATGTGCAGAAGAACAATTATTATACGGCGAGACGTACTGGTCTAGAGAATGGTATCTGCCAGAGCTTCCTTGTCCAAAACACCACACTCTTAATATATTAGATTCTTCACCGCAAGACAGCCGTCATCATTTTCAGCCTTGTAGTAATAAAAAGCCGCCCTGTAGATTTTTCTTTAAGCTCGACTTTATTGACTAAAAAAGCAAAGGAATTACTAGAAATACCGGTTGAACCTTCACCCACAGCAGTTGAATGGGCTACGTTCTATAAAAATATAGCTTCTGATAATGGGTTAATCAAAGGTAACACTCATATTCGACATCAAGACATCTTTGAATTAGTTCAGCCATATTTAATACCTTCCTTAAAGTGTGACCCTGTTTCAGATACTACTTGGCTCAGATCTATATTTCGCAAGCACCGTAATTCTTTTAACTACCTTCAGCATTTGACTATTTGGCAAACCTTTATGCCAAAAGCTTCTGTTTGCGAAATAATAAGAGAAGTAAAAAAGACCAATAAAATCATTATTATTCCTCAAAGAGGGGCTATAAAAATTATTTTAGAGAAAGACAAGTTAGAAAAGCGCATTCTTTGGGAAAAACTAATCGTAAAGTCTTCAGTACAGATTATAAGAGATAATAACGGCGGGGCTTTATATGCTTGGCTCTACCGACATGATAAAAAATGGTTACTTGAATTTAATGCTCAGAATAAATCCTCTTTTGTATCGATGACGACAAGAGTGGATTGGCATAAAAGAGATAAAAAATATTCTAAACAATTACTTTCAGAGTTAAACGACCTCGATCTTTCATTGGCTGGGCCTAGACGATCATCGTTATATTTAGTGAATAAATTAGAAAATTCCAATTTGATCAACAGAAAAATGAATAACCTCCCTATTTTAAAAGCTTTATTGGCTAGGTATTCAGAGTCTATTTTTGAGTATCAAGCAAGGCGATTGACATGTGCTGCATACAAACTTTTTATTGAGTATGGGTTTGTTACTGAATGGCGTTTATTGCGATTGGCTGGCTTATCACAAGAACGAATACACCTGCACAACAAAGATCTGATGAATTTTATTACGAATGAATGGAGAAGCAATGAGTGCTAAGTTCCCTAAATGTGATGATGATGTGAAAATTGTTCATCTAGGTAAGGTCTTGATACCTAAAAACTCAAAAGAGTTTAAACCATTAATTGAAGTTTGGTGTTATCCCCCTCAAAAGTCGAATAATTTTCATACATCTACATTTTCTAACATGCCTATTCTTTTTCGTAATAATATTATCAATAAAAATAGGTTGGCTGAAACGTATGTAAATACTGGAAATCATTTATTTACATTAAATGACTCTTTAGAAGAAGGGATGTTGGACGTTTTTCCTGAGTTATCAAAAGCAGATTCAGTAAGAAATAAAGAGGCTGAAGTAAATGCTTTTATTTTACATCGAAAAAATAAACCAACGATTGTTATCCCACAATTAGAGCTTGCTCGTGTATTATTTTTCTCAAGTTCATATTTATCAAGAGCGTCATTAATGTCAACTAGGTTACTGACTGATTTCTCTGTTGATTTACAAAATGATATCGCTAATATTGAAGTGATAAAAACATCGAACTTTCCACTTTCAACTTTTGATCAATCATCAACTAGACAAATTATTAGCTGGTTATTGTTGGATCAAAACGCTAGAAAATCATTTAGCTCTATTTTCATGCACTTCAACCTTGAAGTTAGCGATGCCGTAAATTATAAAACATGGCATTTCAAGTTTGATCCTCCAGAAATGAATAATTGGAAAATATTTTACAATGGACGTCTTGATAGTAGTGGTAAATATTTCTTAGTAGAAAAAATTTATGATGTCGAAATTGATGCACAAATGCCTTCTGAAGTTTATTTTCATAATCCAAATTTTACGCATATTGATGATCAGTTATCTCCGTTGAAAGGTGGTGGTAAGTCAACACTTTATGAGCCTCCAGAAGATCATCATATTGATGATGACCAAACAGCATCAAATAAAAGCAAAGTAGTTTTAATTGGTGAATTAAATCATTGCTTAAGGTTTAAAAATCAGTTCTCTTCAGCAAAGTCTACATTACCTAAAAGAAGTAAGAACCCACAGAATCATGACTCTGAGGCTAAACTAGCAAGTGATATTGTGAGTACAGGTGAGCCGGATAGCACAGGAACAATACAAGTAGCAGATCTTTCTGGTACTCAGCAGGATTCTTCAGATAGAACAGAAGAATACGCATCTAGATTTACAGCATTTACTTTAATGATCAATGTTCTGAATAATAACTACGGCTGTGAAATAGTTGAAAAAATAACACATGAATTAGATCAAGTTGGTAGAAGCAAGTGCCACCTTATCGGTGAAAATAAAAAAAGAGCAATCATGAGTGTGTTAATTAAAAAAGAAGGACGTTTAAATTACCTACTTGAGGTCGATACCACAGGATTAAATAAATGGTTATCTACTAAATGTATTAAGGTGTCTAGCCCAAAAGGTTGGCATTATTGTTTTTCTTCCATCAAAACTGGATTAGTGCAAAAGTCACTTGCATGGCCAACAAAGATATTAAACGATCGTTTTGGTGAAGCTAAACATATTGGTATTTCACACCCTAAAGCTGATAGTGAACACACAACGGATATCTCACTTGAATCCATTAATGAATGGGCTAAAAGAGTTATGAGCTTCTTGTAAATTAAGTAAATAGATATACCATAATTCATTTTTATGGCGTTTTAGTCAGGGTAAGAGCATGAACGTTCCTATACAAATTTCGTTTATTAAAAGTTATGTTTTGGCTTGTTTTTTGTTATTAATTATTACCCGTGCGCAAGTAATTGAATAAAGATAAACCTTTGTGTTCAAAAAATGCTCACTAGTAATCTTACGCTGGCGTTTTAGTAACTTTATATAGATAGAATATCACAAAGATTTTAGCTCCAAATATATTAATTAAATCAATAAAAATGACTTCTATTGAGGGCTCAGAATCTCACAAAAATATGAAAATAACCGAGAGTATGATTACGCTCATCTAAAGTGGTCAATCAAAACTAAATTCCAATTAAAATGGAGTCCTGAAAAAATATCAGGGTAGCTAAGAGAGTTATCCATCAGTTATGGAACTATCTATCTACATATTTGGTCAGATAAGTCACCTTCAAAGAAGATAGTGCCGTATAAGAAAAGGAGATGGTGCTGGAAATGTTGGTATTATTAGGCGTTTTGTACTGAACTTATTAACACTTAATCTAAGTATGCAGTTATCCTGATGGTATTAGTTAATTTTTTTGTTAAATTGGGCATATCGCCGATTCAAAAAGTAACGCTACTTTAAGACGTTTTTTCATTTTTTGATAATATCTGATTAATAAATAAGGCACAAAGAATTACAACCAGTGCTATCCATGTATTTACTTGAATAGAGTCATTGGTGACCAATGCGCCAATAAACACGCCAACAGCTGGTACAATATAGTTTGTCATAGAGGTAAATACAGGTCCTGCATTTTTAATGCACATCATATAGAGATAATAAACAACTCCTGCGCATATAGCACCCAAGTAAAACAGTGAGAATATAGCTGTTATCGAGGCTTCTTTATATTCAAAAGGAGCAACAATTAACGCTATGATAACTAATTGAACACTGGCGGCTGAAAGCACGTTCCGAGCAACAATTAAAGGATGTTCATCTCTAACACGATTAAGTAATAATAGTGCTATAGCAAAACATATAGCGGCAACCATAATCGCTATTGAACTCATTAGGTTGATTTCTCCTTTCCCTGTAGATAAATCAGGGTAGAACAATACAATTAGGCCGCTGAAGCCTACGACGACACTAATAGTATTAGCTACATTAATTTTTGCACCTTTTACAAAGACAGGCGCTAACAACAACACATAAAATGGCAATGTCCCCATTAAAATAGCAGCCATTGAACTATCTAAATTCTGTTGCCCCCATGGTACTAATACAAAAGGAATAGCAGCTTCAAGTAGCCCAATTATACAAAATAATCCCCATTGTTTTCCTGATCCTTTTATGCCTAATGATTTACAAATTAAAATCAAGGTAAATGCACCTATTAGAGCGCGTGTAGCACCAATCCATAGAGGGGAAAAGCTTACTAGTGCGAGTTCTTGAAATATAAATTGTGAGCCCCAAATAAGCCCAATAGCGAGTAACGTTAAATAATTTTTAAGAATCATAAGTATAAACCAAAGTAGTTTTTGTATAAGAATTTGAAATAGAAACTTAATATTAAGCTACTGTTTCAATTGTTTTTAATCAATTAAAGTCACCGAATTAACCTCAAATAACACTCCCTAGATTACTAATCGAGGAGTGGTATTAATGATTGATCTAGAAGTGACTTACCGAAATTCTTACGCATATGAAAGTTTGACATCAAGCATAGATTGGTTGTAATTAACTACAATAAGTCGCCAATTTTCTACTTGATTTGGTTTTGCATACACAATAAGTAAATTTTTATAAGCTTTCTCCACCTTAGCGTGCAAGATGAATAATACTGCTATCACCTGTAAGAAATGACTACAGCCTAAAACCATAAGACTCAGGAGTGATAATTATGGTTTTACTGATGAGGTCCTTATTTTTTCTAAACTGTAAAGCTGTTTAATGAATCGTTGCTACTACAACGATTTTGTTGATATTGTGAATTTTTATTAAACTCAGCTAATACATTTAATAATAAGCTAACGAAGCAATGAAAGAGAGTCTGTTATTTCCTTTTTATAGATTTACTTCTAACTTGGGCACAGTATAATTGTTAAAGTTAACTTTAAGTCAAGGCTTTAATATAATTTAATTTTTCTCCCCTTTATTTTCGGTATAAAAACATGTTAAATAATGATTACTTAACCGTTGGACAATTATCTGAACGAAGTGGTGTCGCAACTTCTGCGTTACGATTTTATGAAACGAAAGGTTTGATTGCATCGATAAGAACGAGTGGAAACCAACGTAGATATAAGGCTGCGATGCTACGCAGGATCGCTTTAATTCAAATTGCAAAATCCGTAGGGTTCACTCTTGAAGAGATAACTATTGAGTTGAAGGAACTACCGATGAATACAACTCCTACTAAAATGGATTGGGATCAAGTGGCTAAAAAATGGCACAATGATTTAGAGAGTAAAGCAAGAAAAATTCAATCTTTAATAAATAACCTAACTGGGTGCATTGGCTGTGGCTGTCTAAGTATGAAGAAATGCCATTTACTTAACTCTGATGATATTGTTCGTGAAAAGTGAGATGGTGAGTAGAGGTGAATTAAAAAGTTAAATGAATATAAAATATGGGCATTATTAAATTACCGATAGCTTTAAGAATTTAATGACATGAGAGAAACACTGGTTGATTTAGGCTTACACTCAGTACTTATCAGTAGATTATGCATTTCTATTAGGAGCTATTAGTTGCGCTATTGCAGTTATACTATTGACCACTAATAGTGATTAGCATAATGCGAGGTAGAAAATAAAATTATAGTTTATATACTTAAAGACTTAATTTTTTTTAGGCTTTGTAGTTATTAGTTTTTGCTTGATAAAGTCAATAAAAACCCGGTTTTTATTGGGC
Source organism: Pseudoalteromonas sp. TB64 (assembly GCF_000498095.1). GTDB lineage: Bacteria > Pseudomonadota > Gammaproteobacteria > Enterobacterales > Alteromonadaceae > Pseudoalteromonas. The sequence continues at coordinate 58,550 of NZ_AUTQ01000111.1, read as the reverse complement.
ATGTATTTACTTTGTACAAATTGGAGGCAGATCTCTCCTTTATAATTACCTTGTAGTGCCCAGTCATTTAATAATGGTATCAACTTACCTGATTTAATTGATTGTATAGCCATATAATCAGGTAATGCTCCAATACCAATACCTTGCTCGATAGCATCTCTACGCATTTCACTGTGATTAACTAAATAAGGTCCTGTTACTTGTATTGTTACCTGTTTATTTTTATTAATAAACTTCCATCTATTATCATTTGAATTTTCTCCTAAACAAAGACAATTATGTTTTTTTAAATCTTCAGGAAAAAAAGGTATTGCGTGATTTTTTAAGTACTCTGGACTGGCGCATAGGGTTTGTTCAACCCTGCCTAGCTGAATATTTACTAGAGATTCAATAGGCTGTTCATTAATATGAATTAAGAAGTCAATCGAATCGTGGATTGGATCTAATACCTGGTCAGTAACTTTAAGGTGTAATTGGATATTAGGGTATAGACTTAAAAATTCGACAAAGAGAGGTCGTAATACTTCATTAGAAAGTGATTTAGGTGCAGATACTCTTAATAACCCACTTACTGTTGAAGTTATTGAAGTACTTGCACTGATTGCTTGTTCAGCAGCGTTTACCATTTTTTTACAATTTATAAAAGTAACCTCTCCCGATTCTGTTAATGAAAGCTGACGCGTAGTACGTTGCAATAATTTTATACCTAAAGCATCCTCTAAGTGACTTATTTTTCTGCTGACTACCGAAGGGGTTACACCTAACTTTTTAGCTGCTTTACTAAAATTTCCTTGTTCGACCACCATAACAAAAATTGCCATATCTCCTAATAATGGAATCATTTTATTTGTGTTCATTCTGCATAAGTCCTTATACGAATAGTTATATTGTTTTAATTTTCTCACACATTATTATTTATACAGAATAAAAAGTCATAATTTTACAATGAAGATATACAATTTTTTTTGTAAAGCGTTTAAGAAGTATTAATAGGAGGTAAAGCAAAATACTCTTTTAATCATATATTAGCGATTACTTTAATAAGAACAAATAAGGATAAGCCATGTTAGGTGAATATATACCAACAATCTCATTAGTTATTAGTATTTCTGTAGTTATGGTTGTTAGCCCAGGCCAAGACTTTGCTGTTATAACAAGAAATTCATTGTTGTATTCCAGAAAGTCGGGAGTAATTGGCGCATTTGGTATTTTTTGTGCTATTTGGCTACATGTCGCTTATTCGTTAGCTGGTATTGCAATTATAATATCTCAAACTGAGGTACTTTATAATTTAATTAAATACGGCGGTGCTTCATATTTAATTTTTTTGGGGATTAAATGCTTTTTTGCGAAAAGTGATAGAGCAATTCCTACGGGTAAATTTGATAAAGTATGTATATCAAACACAGCTGCATTTAGAGCAGGATTCATATCAAATGCTTTAAATCCCAAAACGACATTATTTTTCTTAAGTATATTTACTCAAGTTGTTACCCCAGAAACTCCTTATTTAATTCAATTATTATTTGGTTTTATTATTGCAACAGCACATTTTCTTTGGTTTTCTATTGTAGCTTTTTTATTTTCTTCGCAAAGATTAGCTAATAAAATATATGATAAAAAATTGTGGATTGAAAGAGTTATGGGAGGTTGTTTGTGTTTATTCGCAGGGAAGTTAATTTATTTTTAGTTATATAAACTGAATTTTTTGAAACAGTGTTCGGCGACGCTTTTCAATTATTAAAAAATTGTAGAAACAGTTTTTGATAAAAATATTTTAAAAAAATAACGGAACTTAGAACACTATGAATTATAAAAGTATAATTTTAGTTTTAACAGTTGTATTAATATGGGGAGTGAATTTCTCAATAATAAAAATCGGCCTTAAGGAACTGCCTCCTATATTGTTCTCTGCTCTGCGATTTACCGTGGTTGCTATACCAGCAGTATTTTTTATACCGTTTCCTAAAACATCAATTTTCAATGTAATAGGTGTTGGTTTGTTTCTTGGGATATTGCAATTCTCCTTTTTATTTGTCGCTATGAAAACAGATGCCTCAGCAGGAGTATCGTCTTTAATACTACAAACTCAGGTTCTATTTACAATTGTCCTAAGTGCTTTTATATACAAAGAGAAAGCAACCAAAAGTCAATCAATTGGTATTATTGTCGCGATATTAGGATTTAGTTTGTTTTTCTATAATACAGGAGGAAATATAACAACTAAGGGCTTAATTTTAATTGTATGTGCTGCATTTTTCTGGGCTATTTCTAATGTAATTATGAAAAGAATTGAAAGTATTAATCTTTTATATTTCATGGTTTGGGTTAGTATTATTCCTCCCGTGCCACTGATGATTCTTTCATACGTTTTAGAATCACAAGAGCCGATAACTCTCATATCAATAGCAACAGAAAATACCTGGTTATCAGTAATGTACGTCAGTTATATGTCCACTCTCATTGGATTTGCAATCTGGGGCTGGTTACTAAAAAATAATTCGGCAGCTGTAGTAACACCATTTGCATTATTAATTCCTGTAGTGGGTATGGTTACTTCAAGTCTTATTTTAAGTGAAAGTTTAAGCTTAATAGAAATATTCGGAACAGGTTTAATCATGCTTGGGTTATTACTTTGTGTGATTGGCAGTAAAATTTATGGATACTTATTTAATAGACTGTTAACGATATTGTCAAGCTAGTGATTTTCTCATTAATTTTTCCTAAGTTGATGATAAAAAATTCAAATACCTATACTAGATATTGTTATCTAGCCCTAAGTAATCGTTTGATTTCATGTTAATTTTTCGTGATGTTTTTTGAATCATTTGCTATTAAGAAGAGAGAGCGTTACTTATGAAGTGACCTACTCGTGGTGTAAAAAATACGATAATTACCAGCTAAGAAGCATGGGAAAACGTAAGCGATATTAATATCGAACTCAGATTTTCATATGTTCTTATATAAAAATGCTTAAATTTAATCTTAATAAGATTAAATTAGCGGAGTCTAGTTATCTGTTATATAACAAGGAGAATATCATATGAATGATGCTTATAAAGGTAGTTGTTTATGTGGCGCTGTTACTTTTACTGTTAATGGCTTTAATGAAAAAGCCGCGAATTGTCATTGCACAATGTGCCGTAAATTTCATGGTGCTGCATACGGAACATCGGTAGGAGTAGTCGGCTTGAATTGGATTTCAGGCATAGATTACTTAAAAGAATTCATCGCGCTAAATGGAACTATTCGTACATTTTGCTATGAGTGTGGCTCAAGTTTAGGTTTCCGCGTAAAAGGTACTTCTTTAAGTGAGATTGAGTTGGCAATTGCAACCTTTGATAGTGAGATCCCTGTCGTAATTGATGCTCATATTTATATTGATAACAAAGCAAGTTGGTGTGCATTACAAGATGAATTACCTAAATACAACAAAGGACGTTAGTACCTAAAATTACTATTTTTCTTTTTCTCTTACTCGCTTTTAGGGTGAAAGCATTATTCTTTTTGTTCATGTTGTAGTAGTACAGTGGCCTTATTCTGGTCTAATTGAACTGGACACTTTAATTTTGGATAATACTATCCACTAAAGAGGTGAACATGAATACGAGAAGACAATACAAAACTTATACCAGTGAATTTAAAACTGAAGCATTGGCATTAGTCAGTGAATAAGGTTATAGCGTTCAATAAGCTGCTTCTGCTTTAAACATCACGACTAGCTTGCTTTACAGTTGGAAACAAAAAGCAGAGCAACATGCTAACTCAACTGTAGATTCAGATGAACGCGCTGAATTACTTGCCTTACGCAAAGAAGTTAAACGACTGCGTATGGAGAAAGAAATATTAAAAAAGGCCAATGCCTTCTTCGCAAAAGAAATGAAGTAAAATATCGGTATATTCGAGCGAGTCGCTCTAAATGCCCCATAAAATTGCTTTGTAATGCATTACAAGTGAGCCGTAGTGCATTTTATGATTGGCTTGAACGGCCCGCTAAAGTCATCCGCGAAGAAGAGCTGAACATGTATCGTGCAGCACGACAGTTATTCAAGCGAAGTCCCGGTAGCCTGGGCTCTCGGCAGTTATGCAAGAAATTAAGAGAAGCGGGCTTTAAGGTGGGTCGTTATCGTACACGTAGTATTATGCGCAAGCTAAAGCTTGTTGTCGTACAGCGCTAAGCATATAAGGTAACAACAAAGCGTAAACATACAGATAGTGTTGCTGATAACCTATTGTGTCAGCTGTTTAACCCTAAACAAGAGAATCTAGTGTGGGCTGGCGACGTCACCTATTTGAGGACCAATCAAGGTTGGATGTATTTAGCCATTGTCATGGATTTATACTCTCGTCGGGTTATTGGCTGGCCTATATCTCGCCGGATTACGGTTGATTTAGTTGAACGCACATTGCAAATGTCGATTAATATCAGGCAACCTAAAGCGGGTTTGATGTTCACAGCGCTCGTGGCTCTCCATATACTAGTGGGCGATTTAATCGATTATTGAGTAAGCATAAAATAATAGCCTCAATGAGTAGCGTGGGAGCTTGTTTAGATAATGCAGTTGTTGAGCGGTTCTTCGGCAGTCTCAAGAATGAATGGTTATTAAATATTGTTCACTTAACGCGTGAAACGATGACATTAGATGTTGAAGAATATATCAGCTATTACAACCATGAACGGCTTCATACAACACTCGGAGATCTAACTCCGATTAACTATGAAAAATTACAAAGTCAGGTGTCCTGTTGTGCTTGACCAGAATACCACCACCAAATCTAATGAAACGTACAAATTGCATTTGTCCTTGTTGTCAGCACATCATGCAATTTATGGGTATGGGGCGACTGAGTCATTAATGTCTATTTACGCTTGAACTTCATAAGTTCATCGGCAGGCAGAAAAGTAAAGTGGTCTAAGTAATAAAAGGAGGTTGATTGGCATTCAACATAAAAACATAAGGCACTGATATAATTGAACTATCGATTGTATCTTAGCGAGACTCACCCTCAGAAAACTGACTCACCGATATTCCTTTCGTATAAAATCCGCTATTTATTATAATAAGTAAACCAACCTCAAACGGGCTTGTCCAACACCCGAATAAGGCGTCGGTTACGTGACACCTATTCTTGTTTGTTAGCCATTAATTTGTGCGAGTAGCAATGACTTTTATTCCCAGCACTATCATTGCCCCACCTAAAACACGATCGATCCAATGCCCATACTTTTTAAAGCGCTTATTAATCGAAGGTCTTGATAAAATTCCGACTAATAAGGAAAACCAAGCAAATTGAATCACCATAATCCATACCCCATAAATAGCTATTTGGTACAAGGGCATGTCTGGTGATAAAACAACTGTAAATAATGAAACAAAGTATATCGGTGCTTTAGGGTTCAAAGCATTACATAGAAAACCAACACCGATACTTTGCTTTGCAGAATATTTTGTAGGAGTAGTTAGATTCGATTCAGTTATATTCGCAGGCTTTGCTTTAAGCCCTTTAATACCAAGGTAAATAGATAACCACCTCCCAAAATCTTAATTGCCCAAAGTGCACTTGATGAATTAGCAATCACAGTTGCCAAGCCAAAAGCAGAATATGTGATATGAATAGATAGCCCTAATGCTATCCCAATACTACACATTAACCCTGCCTTTTTTCCATTCGATAACGTTTGCTGAGAAACTAGGACAAAATCGGGTCCTGGCGATGCAGCTGCTAGCAGATGAATTGATGAAATCAATATTAAGCCTTGTATAATATCCATTTAAATACCTCAATTAAAGTGACGATAATAGCTAATGCCCAATTAACAGCCAACTGTATTTTTTCCGTTTGAAATTCTTGTTATGTGTTGATTACACCGATATATTTAAGCGAGCTAAAATGAGTAAATCGGCAAATTTTCCAGCCTTAAAATTACAACATTTTTTTTCACCCTCAACTTTAAAACCAAACTTTTTATAGAGGGATAATGCAACTTCATTGTCAGGATAAACTTCTAACTCCAAGCGTAATATATTTAACCAATTGTCAGCTTGGTTAATCGCTTCTGCAAGTAATTTTCGTCCAACTCCTTTACCATGACTATCTGGATGTACAGCAATAGCTAACGATGCAGAATGCTTTTCTCTTGGCTTATTTGACAAAATAAGACTTACATGTCCAATCACTTTTTCATCTAATTTGGCGACCAATATGTAATCTGTAGGACTTTGAAAAAATTTATCTACATCACTAGAACTTAAAAATGGAACCTGAGACGTATTTTCTGTTACAGAAGCATAACTATAAATTTCTGCTAAGTCCTTAATATCTGATTGCTCAAAATGCCTAATATTTAATTTCAAGTTAACACCTTAATTTTCATTATAAATATTCTATAAAGCTATATTTTTTTATTGGGTTAAAGCCTATGTACTTACTATTTTTAAGATATTAGTTAAATAGCCGTTTTTTCTTATATAAATATCGATTTCATCATTAAGTCAACACAAAACACTTAAAATCAACAACCAATTAATCATTATCAGCCTTAAAACCACAATCTAAAAATAATCACAGAACCGTGAAGATTACATGATAAATATACTATTCTCATTTAGGCTCTTTTCCAAGACTAAATGGTTTAATGTTCCTATTTCCTTTCTGACGGGATTATTTTCGTGTATTTGAACAGGAACGGTTTGTAAGGCGCTTTGGGGCTTTAGCGACTTAGCTTTCTAAGGCAGAAAGGGGCACGAAGCGAGATAGAATTTATATGCTCTTTTGAATTATCTAACGTCAGCTACTCCGACATAGCAGACATTAGAATTAATCATTTGTTTGGTTTATTTACAGCACTCAGAAGATACAGACCGACTTTATTCTGATATACAACTAACCCAAAGCGGTCATTCGAATCATTCAAAATTCACTTATATTTATAGTATTAACGCTATCGCGTTTTCGACCCTCTTATTTAGATTGCTAAAATAATAAGCAGATGTTCTTAGCCACAACTGAGCACTCTTTTCTTAATTAGTTCATAACGAAATAATTATTAAGTGTACAGATACACATCAAACTAATGATTGAGTTATTCACCATAGAATCATCTAAGTAAGCTCTTTAATTATGTTACGTAACCATATGTGACTTGCTTTACTGCTATTTAGCCTATGCCAATATATATTCAGTTTGTAGTCGGGTACATCTATCGGGGCATCAAAAATAGAGATCGATTCCTGCTGTGCTAGTTTTATTGCTATTAGACGTGGCATGGTTAATAACAAATCAGTATTGACCAACGTATGCGGTGCGACTAAAACATTCGGTAGTTGTAGAGCTATGTGTCGATTTAACCCCATTGTAGATAGTACTTGGTCAACAACACCCTTTTTCTCTCCCCAAGGCGAAACTAATACATGCGACAACTCAGTGAACTTCTGTAATGTTAAACCTTGTTTTAAATGGCTATTCTCTTTCCAAGCAATAGTACAATAACTATCACTAAACCAAGTCTGATGTTCAATAAAATTATATTGCTCCAATTGATGGCTAAAACCTAGTGCAAAATCCACTTCACCACTTTCCAACTCCTGCAAAGGCAATTTTTTTTGAGCAGGATAAACAGTTATTTTTATCTTCGGTGCTAATGTTTGAATTTTATTAATCAACCGAGGCAACAAGCTAAATTCAGTATAATCAGTGGCAACAAATATAAACTCAAGTTCACTACTACTTGCTTCAAATTCCATAGCGTCGTTCAAAGCAGAACGCAGCAATGGTAAGGCTGCACTTAACTTTTTAGCAATAAGTTGTGCTTTACTCGTCGGTTGCATGACATTATTAATACGAATAAACAAAGGATCATCTAAACGATTTCTAAGGCGAGATAAACCATGGCTGAATGCTGATTGACTCAGGCACACTTCTTTGGCTGCAAGGCTAACTGAACGATGCCGATATAAAGCATCGAAAAGTACTAATAAATTTAAATCGATTTGATGTAGGTTCATTATGCACATTATACATAATGAAACTTATAATATGCATTATTATCACACGCCAAGTTCAGTTATTATCACAACCTACTTTCAAGGAGATAATAATGAGTAATATATCCATACGGCCAGCTGTGATTAATGATAGCAAAACAATTTTGCATTTCATTACTGAACTTGCCATCTATGAAAATGCTGAACATGAAGTATTAGCCACAGAACAAAGCATTCAAGGCAGCATTTTTTCTGAACAAAGCCATGTCCACGCTCTGATTTGTGAGCATGAAGGCGAAGCAATCGGCATAGCGATCTACTTTTATAACTACTCAACATGGCTTGCTCAGCCTGGGCTTTACTTGGAAGATTTATATATTTCAAAGAAATTTCGTGGTCAAGGTGCTGGTAAAAAACTATTAAAACATTTAGCCAATATAGCGCTTAATAACCATTGTGGTCGTTTTGAATGGAGTTGCTTAGATTGGAATAAGCCTTCTCGGGATTTTTATGAAGCAGTTGGCGCAATCGCTCAAACAGAATGGGTAGGCTATCGCTTAAACGGACAAGCTCTTTCTGATTTTGCGAAACCGTCATAAATAGTGTTGTGGCTAAGTAATTTTGGCCACTAATCTAGAGTAAAAAATCAATACTCCCTATCTCGAAATGTGCCCATACATCGTTTCAGGAAGCTATAAGTATGCTCTGGGGTCCACAAAGGTTCAATGGCAGCTTTAGGCTCTCAGCGGTCTTTAAGCTACCTATCGACTCATCTCATTTTGGGCGATTGCGAGTTAGCTCCATAACTCGGAAAGGGGCACAAAGCTCCCTAGAAAATTTACCGCTAGATACAAAATAGGCCACTATTTAAGGTAGCCTCGAAGTTGTTCGTAAAGTGACTGTTATGTTAAATGGTTATTTTTCCTTATACAAATAGCTTTTTCACCATAAAATTAATACGAACTACTTAAATTTGTTAGTTTATTGTTTGATATTAGTTATGAAACCACAGATCAAAAAACAATATTAGAGGGCTGTTTTTTAACCGTAAAGGTATGGTTAGTGTTTGGCTTCGTTTCTAAGCCTAAATCGTTATATTAACTAGTTTCATTTTTTATTTTAAGTTGAGCTCACACAATTAAACTTTCTACACATTTATAGATTTCTGAGGCGCTATGGGGGCTTTAGCGACTTAGCTTTCTAAGGTCGAAAGGCCACATTGCGAGATAGAAAAATTATCAGAATTTTTATAAGTTTGAGTGAATTTTAAAGTCCGTATTTTTGTTGTTAATATGGAAATTTTCCATCTATCCACATAACTATTATTTGATTACTTTTTTAAAGCATTGTTTTGTGTTCGAGTCGCGTATATTTTAATAAATTAAACTATTCCGTATTTCTGCTGTTAATACGGAATAATTCGGCTTAGTTACGCTGTTATGTTTAAGGTGATTGAATGAATGTTAGGAATGCCAACGATGAAGACCTGCTAAAGCTCTTGAGTTGGTTTTCTACTGAATCTGAAGTGAAGAGCTGGGAAGGCCTTTTAATTCATTTTCCACTAACTTTGAAGCAACTAAAAATTGATATTGAGTGGAGTGTCGCTAGTTCATAAGCTTTTGTAGGGCAAAATAGTGATTTGATAGGATTTGAGCAAGTATTTAATAAATATGGCTTTAGGCACCTTGGAAGAATAGTTATATCTCCTGAAATGCAAGGTAAAAAAATTAGGAGCGAAATTAATGGAGGCTCTTTTAGACAGTGTAAGTGAAACTGATTCTAGTTTTTTATTGTTCGTGTATGACAAAAACATCCCTGCTAAGCGTTTATATGAACGGCTCGGATTTGAAGTAAGAACTTATTCTGAAGGTCGCCATGAAATTAAAGGTTGTTCCTTCATGGTGAAAACATAACAATCGCATCAAATTTGCTCGCTCGCTCCCATTGAACCATCTATTAACTAGTACCAATTATAAGTTGTCTCAACCAATGTCATCATAATATGGTTTTAATGTGATATTAGCCGGGTTACTGATATTGAAGTAAAACTTTTAGCTAAAGCCCTTGAAACGGATATAGAAAAGTTATTTTTTAATAATTATTAAAATTTAACTAATTAGTTTCAAACTTTAATGTAACTTAATTTTGTTAGATATTAAAATAGCAAATAAAAGTTTCAATCTTTATTGTAACATTCAAAATTAAAGATCAATAAGTTACAAATGAAAAAGTTTCAAACTTTAATGTCTACCGACAAATACTCCCTCTGTGATTTCAAGTTCTAAACTTTCGGGATTTACGTTTGCTTCACTCAGTGAGTTTTGAATAAAGCTAAGTAATCTTACATCTCTAAATTGACGAGGAGATAAGTTAACAGCCATTGTATATTTTTGTTGGCGTTTACAGGTGCTTTGCCATGTGTTTAAAAAGTGTAAAGCTTTGCTAATTACAAATTTGCCAATGGGTACAATTAGTCCTGTATTTTCGGCAATAGGTATAAATTCATCGGGAGTTACATTACCTAACACGGGGTTATGCCAGCGTAATAACGCTTCTGCGCCAATCATGTGTTTATTTTTAACATCAATTTGAGGTTGGTAGTATAGCTCGAATTCATTACGTTCAAGGGCACCACGCATTTGCTCTTCTATTACTAGTTGGCGCTGAATAATTACATTCATTTTTTTAGTGAAAAATGAATAAGTATTACGACCATATGATTTAGCTTGATACATTGCGGTGTCAGCATTTCGTAATAAATCATCGACTGTAGTGCCATTTTCTGGGTATATGGCTACACCAATACTCGCTGTTAGAATGAGTTCCCGCCCCTCAATTTTAAAAGGGGTTCTAAAATTGTTGAGCAATTTTTCAGTAATTTTTAACGCAGCATGATCATCAGTTACACCTCGTAATAATATGATAAATTCATCTCCACCTAGGCGCCCTACCGTGTCATCTTTTCGCAGTGCCTCTTGCAGCCTTTGCGCTGATTCAATTAAAAGTTTGTCTCCAGTTTCATGACCTAAAGAATCATTTATTTTTTTAAAATCATCTAAATCCAAAAACAGTACTGCCGCTTTCTCATTATTTCTTTGTGCTTCAATAAGTAATTGCGACAAACGATCAAGTGCTAAAAAACGATTTGGGAGTAAAGTTAGACTATCGTAATACGCTTGATGTCTAATTAGTTCATCTGACTTATGCTGCTCTGTTATATCTCGAATAATAACCATTAACTGATTATGTTTTGTTATTTTATTTATTCTTGCTTCAAAAAAAACGAGTCTATGAGGCAAAGCTAGCTCGTATTTAAAGCTCATCATTTGCTCTTTTTCTAATACAAGACTGATATAGGTTTCAAATTTTTTGGCTACATCGTTAGGGAGTACATCACCCATTTTTTTTCCGATAAACTGCTTTGGCTTGGTGTAAAGATCGGTCTCGTTACTCGCATGATACTCAATAATAGTTCCATCATTTTCCATCAAGAAAAATAAGTCAGGAATTGCCTCAAAAATAGTTTTTAGCATATGCTCATTAAATGACGCATCTGCTTGTGCCTTTTTTACATCCGATAAATCAATATCAATACAGTACATTTGTTTTGTATTGTATTGATTTGTAAACATAACATGACTAGAAAAAACAGGTACATTGTTTCCACCTTTGTCTTGTAAGGTAATTTCAGATGCTGGAATTTCTATATCTTTTTTTACCCAATCACTGTGTGCGTCAATTACAAATTCACACATTGATTCTGGAATTATAAGATCTTCTATTTTTTGCCCTATGGCTTCTTCTTTGGTATATCCGTAAAGTCGCTCACTCCCTTCATTCCAATAAATAACACGACGTTCACTGTCATAACCTTGAACAGAAATAACATTTACCGCATCAAATAACTGATGCAAATAGTCGTTAATTACAAATTGATGGGTTAAGTTTGAAGTCTCGTTATCTAATTTCATTTTGAGGTTATATCCATAAATAACTTTATTTAATAATAGAAAAATACTAAATAATAATTAAATTAAATTTAATTTTAATATTAAATTTCCATGTACATTATATACGTCATTATGCAAAACAAAAAAAGAGCCGAAGCTCTTTTTTAATAATTGTTACTATATTTAAACTCTATAAAAACTGAATTTATTTTTTTGTCACATCATTTGGATGTTCCACACCAATCCACGCTTTAAACAGCGCTTTTTGCTCAGGCGTTGCGTCTTTATCAGCAGCAACTGCTTTAGGCTTATCAAAATCTTCTGATAATACTAATGTTAAGCTTTCAAGTGCATCACGACGAAGATAGTCAACGGTTACTTTATCGCCTGCTTTATATATTTCTAAGCTAGTTTTTAAATCTTTACCTACATGATGCTTGTTTATAGCAACAATTTTATCATCGGTAGTTAAACCAGCTTTCCATGCGCTTCCGCCTCGACGAACGTAACCTAGCGTAAGTAGCTCGCCTGTATTTTTAGCCGTAGCATCAATACTTGCAAGCGCTTTTGCTTTTTCTGGGCGCTCAAATTTCAAACCCACTTTAGCAAGCAATTCATCAAAGTTAATATTTGCAGGCGACTCTACATTTTCTTGCCACCAAATTGAGTAATCACGCCCTGTTAAATCTTTTAAAATGTTAAGCACATCTATGTCTGTAAAACCTGCTGGCATTTTATGATTGTTATAAAGTGCTTTATGCACGTCGCGGTAGCTTATTTTACCTTGGCTTTTTTCTAGCAAGTCGATATCTAAAGCAAGTGAAAGTAATGAACCTTCTGAATAAATATTTGTGCTGTAGTTGCGCGCGTGGTCGCCACCTTGATTAATCCATTTATCAAAGCTTGTCTCGCTTGCGCTTTGTACTTCACGACCTGGTGTTTGCAAATGACGATTAATAGTTTTACTCATCACTTTAAAAAACTCATCCGTTGTTTCAATGCCTGAACGCACTAATAAATGATCTTCAAAATAACTTGTTGAACCTTCCGCAATCCAAAGCAATTTTGAATAGTTCATATTAGTGTAGTCATACGGTACTAAACCTTGAGGGCGATACGCTTTTACGTTCCATGTATGAATAAATTCGTGTGCAGCGGTGCTTATAAAAGCGAGGTAATCTTCTCGGCTGCCAAATCGATCGCGTGGGCGCTGTATAATAGTTGAGTTTAAATGCTCAGTTGCACCACCAGCACCCGACGTTGCATGTACCATAAATACATAACGTTCATACGGATAGCCTTCCCAAATTACGTTACCGGTAGCAACTAATTTTTTAAGGTCTGTAAGCATTAAATCTACATCGTAATTACCATCACCCCATACTACTAAGTCGTATTCACGGTCATCTACTTCAAATGTGTGTAGTTGATTTATACCAGTTTCGATTGGCGAATCAACAAGCACGTCGTAGTCGGCGGCTTTAAATGAATTTTTACCTTTTAAATTGTCCATACCCGATACCGAACGCCACTTTTTAGGCACTTCTAAATTAACGGTTACAGGTTCTTGGCGAAATGATTCACTAAACATAAAAAAGCCTGACGCATCTATAAATGCATGGCTATCATCTATGTGGCGGGCACGCTTACCAAGCTCATTTGCATACACTTGATAGTCAACATTAACTTCTGTTGGCTCATTAAGATGTACACGCCACGTACTGTGATCTATTTTTTCCCACTTTAACTCTTTGCCATCTCCATCTTTAGCTTTGAAATAGCGAACGCCGTTAGCAAGGTTTAGCATTTCATAGCGACCTGTTCGCCATGCTGGAAGTTTTATATCAAGATGTGATTGCGCTGTTTTAGGAAACTCAACACTTACATCACCTAAATGGTGTTGTGGTTGCGATATTTCTAAAGAATAATTTACATCGGCAAAAACAGGTGCTGAACATGCAGCTAAAATAGAAAGGGCTAATAACTTTTTCATAGAGACTCTTAGTGGAAACTTAATTATTAGTAAGACTAACAAGCCCTTATTTAAAAGTGAATTAAATACGATAAATGGCTGTGTATATAAGTTTATACGCATTACATTATTAAAAATGCTAAGTTTTTAGCTAGATAGCTACACTTAATAAAAATTTGTTGTAAACTGAAGGTAATATAACTAACTTGATGGCGGTATGCTTAGGTGTCTGAAAAATCTAACGCTACAGATAAAAAACTCAAACAAGCAATCGACGCTCGAATGGCTGTTGAGGATGCACGTAAATATCAAGTAGACACCCTATCTAATTTTTCTGCTAAATTATCGCTAAGCTGTAAAGGGCTTGATACTGAGTTAGATAATAGACTCGCTAAATTTAGAAATGCTCTTACTAAGGGAGTTAGTTTTGAATATCTATCACCTTTAATAACCGAAATCATTACGTTATTAAAAAATCAAGAATCTGTACAATTAGCGCAACAACGTGACTTATATGCAAGTGTACTTAACGCGGGAAAACAATTACAAAAAATCATTGGATTACCAGATGATACTCGCAGATCACTAAGAAACTTATTAGATAACGAAATTAATAACATTCAATCTACGCACGACTTTCTTCCTTTATTAAACCAACTGATTACTTTTTATCATCATGCTTTAAATTCTAAACTAAATAGCGGTTCTAACGACCAATCAACAGCAACCCCAGCGTTAGCCCAAGAACTACTTGAACTAGCTAACGCATTAGTTCTTGAAGATGAAGCAGCTGAAGAAATTAAAATAATTAAAAACAAAATTACAAAAAGCGATACAATGAGTGCATTGCTTGACGCTGCAATAAATATAATTAGCGTTATTGTTAAAAATATTAATAAAGAGAGAGAGTCAGCGCAAAGCTTTTTAGCTTCTCTTAATCAAACACTTGAAGAACTTCACAATTCAATCGTTTCTACAAGCAAACACTCGCAGTCTATGGGACTGGAATTTGATACTTTAAATAAAAATATTAAAGATAAGATAAAAAATCTTAACGAAAAAACGCAAAATGCGACCTCAATTTCATCTTTAAAAGAGCTTGTAGACAACGAACTAAAATCACTCAGTAAAGACTTTATTGCAAAAGAGCAGCTAGAACGCGCTGATAGAGAAGTATTGGTATCGAGCTTTGATAAAATAAATAGCCGTATTGGTACCCTCGAAAACAAACTCACTAAGTATAAAAAGCGACTAAACGAACAACGCTTTAAAAGCTTGCTAGACAGCTTAACAAAACTACCTAACCGTGCTGCATTTGATGAACGATATAATCACGAAATGCACCTGTTTAATGTACAGACTTCAGATGTTACCCTTGTTGTTATTGATGTTGATCACTTTAAATCTATTAATGATAGATTTGGACATACAGCCGGCGACATCACATTGCAGGTTATTGCAAAAGCGTTACAAAAATCAGTTAGAAAATCAGATTTTATCGCCCGTTATGGCGGTGAAGAGTTTGTATTACTAATGACCGATATGACAATTGAAAATGCTGCCGTCCCATTAGACAAATTGAGAAAAGCGATTAAAAGCATTCCTTTTAAGTTCAGAGATAAACAAATTGAGATAACAATATCTTTGGGGGCGACTCAATTTAGAAAAGGAGATACACCGATTATTGCCTTTGATAGAGCTGATGATGCACTTTATGAAGCAAAAAATACAGGTAGAGATCGTCTTTGTATAAGTAAATAATGTCATTTTTCTTATTTATTTAAGAAGTATTATGGCTAAGTAGTTAATTTACGTAAAAATAGCAAGGAGAATACCGATGCTAATACAATTAAACCCAACTGGTGTTTTAGATTTACTCTCGCAATTAGAAGTTGATTTATTAGAGCAATCTTCAGCCAGTGAGCGCTACAAACTATTTAGAAATTGCGCGCTTGCTGTTCTTAATGTGGGTAGTCATACAGACGAAAGTAACGACATTTACGATAAATACAAAGACTTTGATATACGATTAGTAAGTCGCGAACGCGGCATTAAAATCGAGCTTAAAAACCCACCATCTACTGCTTTTGTTGACGGCGAAATAATTACAGGTATTCACGAACATATATTTTCAGTCATCCGTGATATTTTATTTATTTGTCAAAAATACGAAAAAAACCTTAAAGAACAAAAAGCCATTACTCATATGGTCTTTGATATGCTCAGAAATGCTGATGCATTACGCGTTAACATAGAACCAAATATGGTTGTTTGTTGGGGTGGACACTCAATCAACGAAGTTGAATATAAATACACTAAACAAGTAGGTTACGAATTAGGCTTACGCGGTTTAAATATTTGTACCGGGTGTGGACCAGGTGCAATGAAAGGTCCAATGAAAGGCGCTACTATTGGTCATGCCAAACAACGAATTACAGATAATCGTTACTTAGGTTTAACAGAGCCAAGCATTATAGCAGCCGAACCACCAAACCCTATTGTTAACGAATTAGTTATTTTACCTGATATAGAAAAACGCCTTGAAGCATTTATTAGAACCGCCCACGCAATTATAATTTTCCCTGGCGGTGCAGGTACTGCCGAAGAACTTTTGTATTTATTAGGTATATTACTTCATCCCGATAATACTAAGCAGTGTTTACCCGTTATTTTGACCGGACCTAAAGAAAGTGAAGCCTATTTTAAAGAGCTCTGTAAATTTGTTGAAATGACACTGGGTAAAGAAGCTCTCGATAAGTTTGAAGTTATTATTGATAACCCTGAACTTGTTGGTCAAAAGCTAAAGTCAGCAATGTCTAATGTACGTAATTATCGTAAAAGTGAAGGTGATGCATATTACTTTAACTGGACGCTAAAAATTGATAACGATTTTCAGCAACCTTTCGTACCTACACATGAAAATATGGCAGGNCCTTAATCAGCCAAAGCAGCTATTAGCCGCTAATTTACGACGAGCGTTTTCAGGCATTGTTGCCGGCAATGTAAAAGACGAAGGTGTTAAAGCCATTAAACATAATGGTCCATACATTTTAAGCGGCGAGCCTGCCCTGATGAAAAGTATGGATAAGCTATTACAAGCATTTGTTGTCCAAGGTCGTATGAAACTCCCTGGTAGTAAATACATTCCGTGTTACAAAATAAAAGCATGAGTTATATAGTTTGAAGCCCCACTTACTCCTTATTGATGCGCTTAACTTAATTAGGCGCATTTACGCAGTTGACGTAAATCAAAAACATCACAGTGATGAGCAAATGATACAAACATGCAGTGCTCGTGTTGCTCATGCTTGCAAAAAACTTTTAAATACAACCAATGCAACACACGCCATTGCGGTATTTGATGGTGATAGAAGCTGGCGTTATCATTTTTATAAAGACTATAAACACTCGCGCGCACCTATGCCACAAACCTTAAAAGACGCTTTATTGCATTTTAAAAATGCGATTGAAGAAACAGGTATTGTAGTATTCGAGCCAATAAACGACGAAGCAGATGATATTATTGCCACCCTTGCATCTAAGGCAGCAAGCAATAATATAAGTAATACCGTTGTATCTACCGATAAAGGTTTTTTACCTCATTTGGGTGATTACATCACTGTTTACGACTATTTTAAAAAACAATATCTTGATAAAAATAGTATAAAAGAGCGTTTTGGGGTTGAGCAAACCAAGCTTATTGATTTTTGGGCTTTAGCCGGTGACAAAACAAATGATATCCCTGGTATAAAAGGTATTGGTACAAAATCAGCTCAGCAGCTTATTAATAATTATGAATCAATTGAGCACGCCTTAGAGGATGAATCACTTAGCCCAAGTATTCATAAAAAGCTCGACGCTGGTATGGATATGTATGTTATTTCGAAGCAGCTGGTCAGTTTGCGAACAGATATAAATTTAGGCTTTAGTTTAAAGCAGTTAAGACTTAATTAGTCGCAAGTTAATAGCACGTAGTATACGCAATACGTATACTACTATTAGTCACGGCAGTTAGAGTAATCTATGTTGAAAAAGTTTTTTAGGTATTTAATTTTAGGTTTAGGTCTTTATGCGCTTATAGCAACGTTGGTAATTACCTTTTATAAAGACGATCCTCAGGCAATGATATGGCAAGATCGTGAAGCCTTTAATAAACGCTTTATTGAAAAGTTAACACTTGAAAAACAAACTACTCTTAATAATGTACTTGATTACTTAGGTAGCCCAGATCTTACTTACGCAAAACGTGATGGAGAACAAGTACTGCAAATTGTTTTCTATCGCACGCAGCATATTACGTCTGATGGTATAACGACTATGGATGAATGTACTGGGCTTTTATTTAAAAATGGTCAACTTATGCTATGGGGACCAAGTGCCTACAATAAATATCAAGAAATCATTAAGTGATGCCATAATGGATGAGCCTGTTTCGGTAAAGCTAAATAAGTTATTTGAAAATACTCATCTATTTTTAGCATCCTATAATAATAAAAAACAATGGCAAACACTCTACCCCGTAATATGTAAACTCGCTGAGCAATACAGGCTTTTATATAATGAGCATCCATTTGCACTTCAAGCTCAATTAACTCTTTTTAATACTAAAAATGACTTCGCTACTAACTTAATAATTAGCCAATGCGTATTAACGGCTGCGCTTTGTAAGAGCCAAAAATATAATGAAGAATTATCTGAGCTCTATATTAGCACCGCACTGGTTGAGCATTTATGTGTTTGCCAAGAGTTAAACAAACTTTCAGAACAAGTCAGCTTTAACGAAAATGAAAAAAGAACGTGGAAATTACGTCATCAATTAGCGGGGAAAATAATATTAACCGGTGGTGAGCCTGTAAAACCAATTACACAAATTTTAGCAAAATTAAATAAATATAAACAAGCGCTGGTCAGTACACCTAAAATTATGCTTTACGATGGCGGCATAACGCTTGTAGCACTTGCTAATATCATTGCGATGAATATTACCTACAATACTCCTAAAAAACATATCGACCTTTACAAAGCATTAGCCGATTTATATATACGTACCCCAAACTTATTTGCTCAAAAACTAATAAAGTCACTTATTGCTCATATCGGTCCATTATTACCAGGTAGCCGAGTAATCTATTTTGAACGCGCAATGGTCTACTTAGCAACTGATTCAGAACAACGTCACGTATTAGTTAATACAGAAAATAAAGATAAAATGACATGGCATCGAGTCAAAGCATCACTTAATGATAATGCTAAACAATGGCTCTGCACTGACTCAAAGCTGCATCTTAGTGTTTGGAATAGCGAGCATATAACTAGAAGAACAAATAAGCTAACTACTGAGTCATTAACGCTGCTCGATTTAATCAGCCGTATAAAATTACAGCACGAATACAGCTATAAAGGGTTAAGCCAAATTATATTGCCTCATCCTCAAATAGTTAACAGTCTTTGTGAAGCTGTAAAACCGTATAATAAAGAACATCAGCCTGCTAAAGATTTAAAGCACAGTTTATCTATGGTGGGATACTTCAATGCGCCAGCTATTATTCAACGCGTAGTGTTTGAGCAGCTAGTTTATGTGACCCCCCACCCTTTACAAGCGTTTATATTAAACCGTTTAGATTGCTTAGTAAAAATAATGTCTTTATTAGTGAGTCACAATAAGCAATTTCAATTTGAACACATTACATTACCTTTATATGCCTATACTCATTTTTTATTAACTCAATGTAGCACTCGTTTATCAAGGAAAATTTTAATAGACGAAACCCCAAATAAAACATTAAGTATTCCTTTTTATGCTTTTTTTGGCGTTAACTTACTTAATAACGAGCAGTTAAACGTACAACTTAAACAACTTTTAAGTGATAACCCATGGACTGCAGCCCTTTTAGAAGCAGAACAAACACCTAAAAAACAACTTAACTCACACCATAAATTGTGGGTTGCATTAAAAACATTAGCGCAATATGTCTTTAAGCCTGAGTTAGCATTGAGCCCTTGGCAGCAACAAACGCTTAGTGATCAATTAACAGCTCAGGGCTGGAAAGATAAGCATTCTTTTTATCAGCAATTACAAGAGCTAAACCTCTCGAATACTATTTAGTAAGTTTATTACCATTATAAATACAAATTATACCCGTTATTTATAGTATAAACTGGCAAAATGGGCGATAAGTTGGTATAAATGCGCCCTTAAATTTCTACCTCATTCACATAAATGACCTAACAAGCAGTTACTCTCTCAGAGTAATAAATTATGTGCAAATCAAACTATTTAAAGGAAAAGTTAATGGCCAAACGTACCATAACAGTGATCAAAGGCGACGGCATCGGTCCTAGCATTATAGACTCAGCACTTGAAATTCTAAAAGCAGCAGGATGTGATTTTGATTATGAATTTGTTGATGCTGGCCTAGCAGCGCTTGAAAAAACTGGCGAGCTACTTCCACAAGAAACTGTTGATACAATTGCTAAAAACAAAATCACTCTTAAAGGTCCTCTAACTACTCCTGTAGGTGAAGGCTTTACTTCTATTAACGTAACTTTACGTAAACAGTTTGGTTTATACGCAAATGTTCGTCCAGTTAAATCGTTTGTAGGTACTAAAGCACGTTACGATGATATCGATATCATTACTATTCGTGAAAACACGCAAGGTATGTACTCAGGTGCAGGCCAAATTGTGAGTGAAGATGGTAACGAAGCAGAAGCAAAATCAGTAATTACTCGCGAAGGTGCTGAAAAAATTGTAACTTTTGCATACGAACTAGCTGTACGTGAAGGTCGTAAGAAAGTAACTGCAGTTCATAAAGCGAACATTTTAAAATCAACTTCTGGTTTGTTTTTAAAGGTTGCTCGTGAAGTAGCTGAGCGTTACCCACAAATTGAATCAACTGAAATGATTGTTGATGCTACGTGTATGAAACTAGTAATGACACCTGAAGAGTTTGATGTAATTGTAACTACAAACTTATTTGGTGATATTCTATCTGATCTTTGTGCTGGCTTAGTGGGCGGCTTAGGCATGGCTCCAGGTGCTAACATTGGCGAAGATGCAGCAATATTTGAAGCTGTACACGGCAGTGCACCAGATATAGCAGGTAAAAACCTAGCTAATCCTACTTCTGTAATTTTAGCGTCTATCCAAATGCTTGAACATTTAGATATGGGCGATACTGCAGAACGCATTAGAAGTGCTGTTGCTGATGTAATTAAATCAGGCGATCGTACAACTCGCGATTTAGGTGGTAATCACGGAACAACTGATTTCACTCAAGCAGTTATTGACCGTCTATAATTTAAAGTACTAATAAGCTCTATATAAAGCCTGTTTATGCTTAATGCCAGTCAGTTAACAGCTGACTGGCATTTTTTATTGGGCTATTTACTGGATTTTAATTTCGCACACGTCGTGAAACTTAGATGTTTTGCATATATCCCAAGCTTTTTCTTCGCCATTTTCATCATCTGGTATCTCAGCAAGTTATAACAGAAAATCACACCCCATAACTCTTACACAATTATTTCAGGGTTTTTACTACGTAGCGTGAAATGGCTATTGAGTAAGGTCTGCTTCATTACTCTATACCCAAGTTCTAATCTCTATCGCTCATTATACAAACCAACAATATCATATTTAGGGAAACGCAATAAATCGGTCAGTGGTGTGATGATATTCACCTCTTTACCTTTTCACCCTTGAGCGTTTTTGTTATCAGTCGCCCCCTAATTTACTGACAATGCGCCCTATAAGATCATCACGATAAAACGACATACACATAACTGTCCAAACAGCCCTTTCGACAGGAGTTCGTCTTATCTTTGCAAATTCGATAGTTTCAGCGCATTCTTTGATGAAATGTGTGCCTAAAAATCACTCAGCTAACCTAAATCGACTGAGTTTGGGGCATAACCATTCGCAAAAGAAAATGCTGGAGTAAGTTTCATAAAAAAGACTCCTGAAGACATTCGATGCCTTAATAAACAAACCAGATGTTTGGTCCATGGATCGTTAAATACTTCTTAACTGATCAGTATTAAAATTATGTTGGCTTTTTAGTGCCGAAAATAAATATAGGCAAAAATATTAAACGCATAATTTCTTCTCACTTAATGACATAAAAACGACAAAACTGTGATTTTAAATTAAAAAACAACTAAATTTAGAATTTTAATCCAAAAAAACCAATTCACGGTTGACATGCACACTCAAAACCCTTAAAAATAACCTCATAGAGAAATTTTAATTTAAAGTAAACATTTTACTTTTTTAAAAGAGTGAACAAGTTATGAAATTGCAGATTCGTCTTTTAGTCGTACTCGTACTGGTCTTAGTTATAAGCCCAGCGGGGATGTATTAAAAAGTGATACTGCTTTTTAAAAACCCTCGCACTACGCGGGGGTTTTTTTATGCATAAAATAGCGCACAGAGGAATGAGGATGAGCAAACAAGAATATAATGGTTCTGAATTAGTAGTTCAGGCATTAAAAGAGCTGAAGGTTAAATACATATTTGGCTATCCCGGTGGTTCGGTATTAGATTTGTACGATGCACTTTTTCAACAAGACGACATTGAGCATATATTAGTACGCCACGAGCAAGCAGCTACTCATATGGCTGATGGTTACGCTCGTGCAACAGGCGATGTTGGTGTAGTACTTGCCACCTCAGGTCCTGGCGCTACAAACTGTATTACAGGTATTGCAACAGCCTATATGGATTCAATTCCTATGGTTGTGTTGTCAGGTCAAGTGCCTACAAATCTTATTGGCGACGATGCATTCCAAGAAACCGATATTGTCGGGTGCTCTCGCCCTGTAGTTAAGCATAGCTTTAACTGTAGAAGTGCTAAAGAAATTCCAACTATATTGGCTAAAGCTTTTTATATTGCCAGCACTGGTCGCCCTGGGCCTGTTGTAGTTGAATTACCAAAAGACATGCTTAACCCTGCAATCAAATTTGAATACGAATTTCCTAAAACAACTGAACTTAGAACATACAGTCCTAATACTAAGGGTCACTCTAAACAAATACGTAAAGCCGTTACAGCTATTTTAGAAGCTAAAAAGCTCGTTATTTATTCTGGTGGCGGTATTGTTATATCAAATACATCAGAGCAATTAACTCACTTGGTTGAATCGCTAAATGCGCCAATAACAAACACGTTAATGGGGCTTGGTGGTATATCAGGTGTTCACCCTAACTTTGTTGGTATGCTAGGCATGCACGGTACGCTTGAAGCAAACAAAGCAATGGCGAATGCAGATGTAATCTTGGCACTTGGTGCTCGCTTTGATGATCGCGTCACTAATAATGTTGAAAAGTTTTGCCCTAATGCCACTATTGTACATGTAGATGTAGATCCAACGTCTATCTCTAAAACAATCAAAGCGCATATTCCCGTTGTAGGCTGCTTAGCGACTGTACTTGAACAGCTTCAAGCTGGTATAGATAAAAGCCCTATTCAAATTGATCGCAGCGCTCAAGAGGATTGGTGGCGTCAAATTATTAGTTGGCGTGAACAAAAGTGTCTAAATTACAATACTGATGGCGACAAAATTAAACCTCAAGCTGTAATAGAGGCGGTATACAAAGCAACAAATGGCGATGCTTATGTAAGCTCTGACGTTGGTCAACATCAAATGTTTGCAGCGCAGTACTATCCGTTTAAACATCCTCGTCAATGGATAAATTCAGGTGGTTTAGGAACAATGGGGTTTGGTTTACCTGCCGCTATGGGTGTAAAGCTCGCGTTTCCTGATAAAGAATCGGTGTGTATTACGGGCGACGGTTCTATTCAAATGAATATCCAAGAACTTTCTACCTGTTTGCAATATAACTTAGCTGTAAAAGTGGTTTCTCTTAATAATCGCTCTTTAGGCATGGTACGCCAATGGCAAGATATGGTTTATGGAGGTCGTCATTCTTCATCATATATGGATTCACTGCCTGACTTTGTTAAATTGGTTGAGAGCTATGGTCACGTAGGTATCCAAGTAAATACGCTTGCTGAACTACAACCCGCTATTGATAAAGCGATGTCAATTACCGACCGTTTAGTATTTTTAGATATTCTTGTCGATGAAAAAGAACATGTATACCCAATGCAAATTAAGTTAGGTAGCATTGATGAGATGTGGCTACGTAAAGGAGTAAAAGCATAATGCGTCGTATTTTATCTATATTATTAGAAAACGAACCGGGTTCATTGTCGCGTATTGTCGGACTTTTTTCACAACGCGCTTATAACATCGACAGCTTGACTGTAGGTACAACGGACGATCAGTCTTTATCACGTATTACTATTACAACTATGGGCGATGACCGCGTAGTAGAACAAATAACTAAGCAAGTTAATAAACTTGTCGATGTATTAAAAATCATAGATTTGACTGAAATGAGTCATATAGAACGAGAACTATTACTTGTTAAGGTATTTGCTCAAGATGAGTCAACTCGCGCTGCGGTTACTCGTGTTGTAGATGTATTTCAAGGTGCTATTTTAGATATGGGCAGGCAAACCTACAGCCTACAATTAGTAAGTAGCACTGACAAAATTGAATCATTTTTAGACACGCTTCGCCATGAAACTGACATTGTTGAAGTTGTACGTTCTGGTGCTGTTGGCATTGGTCGAGGGGATAAAGCCTTAAAAGCATAACTTTATTGTATATAAGCCATATTTTATGGCTTTTTACAGATATAAAAAAAAGGGCTAATTAGCCCTTTTTTTATTTAATTTGTTAAACCTATTAAAGGTTTACTTGGTCTTTAAGACCTTTACCTGCTTTAAAGCTTGGGATAGTTGCCGCTGCGATTTGGATCTCAGCACCCGTTTGTGGGTTACGGCCAGTACGTGCTGCACGTTCTTTTACTGTAAAAGTACCAAAACCAACTAATGCTACTGAATCACCTTCTTTTAAAGAAGAAGTTACAGCGCCTGTAAACGCGTCAAGTGCACGAGTAGCAGCAGCTTTAGAAATTTCTGCATCAGTAGCAATTTTTTCAACTAATTGAGCTTTATTCATTTTTAGATTCCTATTCGTTATTATTTTGCCTTCGCAAAACCTATCTTTATGTATTTTTGAAGAGTTAGCAACAGCAAATTGCATTTTTTGCTTAAAATCTTAAAAAACACGTAAAATTAAAATAATTCTCGGTAAAATACAGCACGTTGGGTTAACAAAGACTTAATTTGAGTACAATTTTGGCGCACGTTACGCAACTTAAGATAAACTATATTTTTTCGATTACTAAGGTCACTTCCCCAACCTCAACACCGAACTTAACAATAGATGTTCGGTTTATCAAGCGTGTTTGTGTAACCAAGTACATCCAATCGTCAAAGTTAACCTCTAAAGTACTGCCATCGTATGGCAGTTCAACATTATAATTCCAATGAAATACACTGCCATCACTTTTACCTTTAGCTGTACCTAAAACATCATCTGCGGTGCCGGTTAATGAATTGTCGTTGTTTAAAGTTACTTTCCAAATGCGTTTTTGTGTTTCACCATCATCATAAACAAAATCTTCTTCGATAATGCCCTGGTTACCTTCCCAGCTCGCATGCATATCTACCACTAGCTTGCGGGTTAGCTCGCCTTTAAAATCCTGTACAACGCCATAGGCTTTCAAATTTCCTGTAAAGAATGTTTTAAAGTCAAACTCAGGTGATGTATTTTTATAATGATCTACGCTAGGTGCAGAACAGCTTATTAGAAACAAAGCACATGTACCGACTAAAATACTTTTAACTAGATTCGCGATTTTCATATTAATTTCCTAGTAATTGCTTTCTGAGTTCAGGCTCAGAGGTGTTTTTATCTAACCAAATAGCCAAAAAATCAGTAGCAAATTCAGGCTCATTTATTTCACCAATTTTTTTATCATTATGATAAAAAATACTTCCACCTTGCTCATTTGTTATTAAAGTAAGCGATTCACCTTTTTTTATATCAGGCCAAATTTGTAATAGTTTGTCGCTATAAGTTTTTGACGACTGCTCTTTGCCCAAACGTTGCCATTGCTCTTGCGTTGCTTTAACAATATCTTTTGCCTCAAAATCACGTAAATAGGTAAGTTTGAATTTAACCGGATTATCACCCAATACGTAATTACCCGAATACGTAGATAACGTTGCATCGTAAACATCCCAAAGCAAATATTCCATTTTACCTTCACCAACCTTATTAAAGTCGCTATTGGCAAGCACTGCTGTACTACTAAACACGCATAAAATAGCGCCACATAAAATATATTTCAAAGTAAAACCTTATTAATAAATGTTAGATATTATGAATAGCCAAGATGCAAATTAGCGAGAGATCATTAGCTTTATTTTACTGTTTATAAATAAAATCAACGTGAATGTTGCAGCCCAAAGTGCGCCATAAAAAAACCAAAACTGATAAAGTGGTAATCCTAAGCTTAATACTTCAAAGCGTGCACCACCCCAATAACTTAAAGGTGCAAAAACCAAACACACACAAAATGCTTGCCATAGTTTAAGCCCAGTTAAAAACGACATTGAAGTATTGATACATAGAAGTAGAGCTACCCACAAAAGAGCAAGCCACGGTGGAAAAGGAAAAACCTTAAATTCAAATAAACCAAGCTTTACTGCAATAAACTCACAAAGCAGAGCGATTGGAAGTGTTTTTAAAACAAGCAAAACATCCTGTTTTTTTTGCTTTGACAAATAAAACATCAAAGCAATTATAGCGCTTGAAAAAACGATTGAGTTTGCTTCAAGCAGTAATGATAAAAACCATACTGCTTGAAACAATATAAAATTAATAAGCGAGTGCAATCTCGTCATTATCACTAACAAATCTTGGTTTACGTGCCATTAAATGCACTGTACTCGTTGCGCGTGTTCTAAATGCACCTTCACAGTAAGCAAAGTAGAACAACCATAAACGATAAAAACGCTCGTCAAACTTAGAACGGTCTAAATCAGGCCAGCTTTCTATAAAGCGAGAGCGCCAATCAGCCAGCGTACGCGCATAGTGAGCACCAATATCATTTATAGTGTGTATAACCATATCAGTGTTGTTTTTGATCTGTTCGCTCATTTCATTAAGTGATGGTAGGCAACCACCTGGGAAAATGTATTGCTGTATAAAATCAGAATTTTTTAAATAATGCTGATAACGTTGGTCGCCAATAGTAATAGCTTGAATAAGCATTGCACCATTGTCTTTTAAAAGTTCTCCACATTGAGTAAAAAAGCTCGGCAAATAATCATGACCAACTGCTTCAATCATTTCGATGGAAACAAGTTTATCGTATTTACCTTTTAGCAATCTGTAATCAAGTTTAAGCAGTGTTATTTTATTATCAAGTCCAAGCTCTTTAACTTTTTCGGCTACGTAGTCGTGTTGCTCATCAGAAATGGTTGTCGTTGTTACGTGGCAGTCGTAATGAGTAGCAGCATAAATTGCAAAAGCCCCCCAACCAGTACCAATTTCAATAACTGAGTCGCCCTGTTGTAACTCGACCTGCTCACAAATACGTTTAAGCTTAAATTGCTGTGCTTCTTCAAGTGTAGAATCTTTTTTAGGATAAACAGCACTAGAATAAAGCATTTCTTTACTTAAAAATGACTCGTATAAATCGTTACCTAAATCGTAGTGGGCAACAATATTCTTTTTTGAACCTGACTCAGAATTTTTGTTTTTAACATGATTAAATCGGTGGGCTATGTTGCTAAAAAATGCAAATTTCTTTTCAAATTTATCTAATTGCTTTTCATTTACTGCGAATATTTCGATGAAGCGCGTTAAATTATCGCAAGACCATTGCCCTAAAATATAGGATTCACCAGCCCCAACACTGCCAGAGAGTGCAAAGGCCTTGTACATTGCCTTATCGTTTACTGTGATAGTAACTTTAAGTTCGGACAATGCGTCACCAAAAACAGTTCGTTCATTATTGTCATCTAAAACTATCTGACCTGTTTCAATCGAAGAAAACGCTTTCGTTACTAACTTTTTATATACGTTAGCAAACCATCCAGTGCTTTGTGCACAATTTAAGCTCGACACTTTTTCCATTAAAATACCTATTTATTGTTCTAACTATCTGTATATGTTTTATGGCTTACCTGAATGACCTAAAAAAGGCACTCTCTTTATAAATAACTTTAACGCTTGGTGATAGATACCTTTAAAAATCGACCATGTCATAGCCGGAAAACGTTTTAGTAACTTACTAAGTTCTTCGTTACTAAGCTCTAAACGTTTCAAACGAAGTGTTGCATCAAATAATAATACCCCATCTCGTTTATTTTTAATGTGTATCAATGTTTTATCAAGCGACTGTTTGATATGCCAATGATAGTTCATATCTAAATTCATAAAAGGTGATACGGAAAAAACCTTCTT
Source organism: Pseudoalteromonas sp. TB64 (assembly GCF_000498095.1). Classification (GTDB taxonomy): domain Bacteria; phylum Pseudomonadota; class Gammaproteobacteria; order Enterobacterales; family Alteromonadaceae; genus Pseudoalteromonas. The sequence goes on along the minus strand of NZ_AUTQ01000111.1, from coordinate 30,252 downwards.
AAAGTTCACTTTTTTTTCTAGGGGGACTAAATAATAATGACGTTCGTTCCACGGTGTATTACTCACCTCAGCAATCATGTACTTAAAACGGATGTGATCGTGACCAAAAAAGTAAAAATTAACAGGGCTAAAGTACACACCGAGGCAACGAAGTTGCCCAAGCATATAAATATGGGAGAAGGTTTCACTAATACCTAACGTGACGAGTTGATCGTGAGCACGTTCAATAAGGGGTCGTTTAACATGTTCTGAGGTATCTTTAAGGTAATCAGCTTCATTAAACTTTAAGGCTTTTAAGCCCGATGTACCCAAGTGCTTGTGTACACCATTTAACTGCTGAGGGTTATTTAGATCTACCCACATCATATATAACGGGTAACTAAAACGGTGCTCTTTAACAGCAAAACGGCGATGTTTAACATCGCCTAAATAAACTGCACTAGTCAAATTCAACCCCAAGTTGTTTTGCAACATCTACACCGCTGTGTACACCGTCTTCGTGGAAGCCGTTATACCAATACGCTCCACAAAAATAACTATTATTTTGCCCATCAATACTATGTTTAAGTTTTTGAGCAGCAATGGACTCTTGATTAAATACAGGGTGATGGTAAGTAAATTCGCGCAATATTTTACTTTGGTTAATCCCTTCAGGGTGATTTAACGTTACACAAAATTGAGTATCTGACTGTATACCTTGAAGTATATTCATTTGGTATGTAACCACAGCAGCTTTGTTTGTATTGTTATTAAGCAAGTAGTTCCAACTTGCCCATGCCGCTTTTCTATCTGGTAAAAGGTTTATATCGGTGTGCAGCACCACTGAGTTTTCGGTATAAGCGATTGCACCTAACACTGACTTTTCTTGCTCTGTAGCATCGCCAAGCAGCGCAAGTGCTTGATCTGAATGACAAGCAAATATTACTTTATCAAACTTGCTTTGCTCACCATTTTCAAACTCTATTGTTACTTCATCATCTTGACGCGTAACAGATTTAATATTTGTATTGAGTTTAATTTTATCGGCAAAGCCTCTAATCAATGGCTTAATGTACTGGCGAGAACCACCTGGTATTACATACCACTGAGGTCTGTTTGTAACGTCTAAAAGTCCGTGGTTGAAAAAGAACTTAACAAAAAACTCTACGCCTACATTTTCCATTTCTTTTATGCTAGATGACCAAATAGCTGCGCCCATTGGTAAAATATAATGATACTTAAAAAAGTCATTAAAATGGTGTTCATCTAAAAGCTGTCCTAACGATTGATCCGTTTTATATTTTTCTTGTTCGTGTATTGCTTTACATAACTTGTTAAATCTAACAATGTCGTAAAGCAAACGCCAAAATTTAGGTCTAAAAATATTGCGACGCTGTGCGAATAGGCTTGTAAACGTATGCCCGTTATATTCAAAACCTGTTGCATCATTATGAACGCTAAAACTCATTTCTGTTTTTTGTTTATCAACACCAATATGCTTTAACAGCTTTTCAAAGTAAGGGTATGTTCTATCATTAAATACAATAAAACCGGTGTCTATTGCGTATTTAATACCACTTACATCAACATCAACCGTTGCAGTGTGTCCTCCAATATAATCATTTTTTTCAAATAGAGTTACATCGTAATGCTTGTGCAGCAAATGCCCGCATGTTAAACCAGAAACACCTGAGCCAATTATTGCTATTTTTTTCAACGGGTTAATCCTTTTGCAATTTTAAGCCAAAGCGGTAAAGGGAGTATTCGCAGTGCTTTTAAAATAAGGGTAAAACGATAAGGAAAATGCACTTCTTTACGGCGCTTATGTATTCCTTTAATCATATAATCTGCAGCCTCGCTTGCAGATACAGCCATAGGCATTGGAAAGTCATTTTTATTAGTTAGAGGCGTTTTAACAAAACCAGGATGAACGAGTGTTACATCAACGTCATTTAAATCTATGGCTAGACTTTTAGCTAAGTAACTTACACCGGCTTTTGATGCCCCGTAAGCTTCTGAGCGAGGAAGCGGTAAATAAGTAACACTAGAGCTTACTAAAACAAGTTGCCCACCCACGTTTATTTTAGGAAGTAAGGCTTCTAAGCAATATCCCATTGCAAGTAAATTAACCGATACAACTCTCTCAAACAGAGCACTATCAAAGTTACGTGCATCATCTACATACTCACAATTACCTGCATTTAGGATCACTCTGTCAAATTGAGCAAAACCTATTGTCGATTGCTTTATATCTTGTAAATCAGTTGCATCAAATTGGCATGTTTGAATATTGGTGTGCTTTGCAAGCTCAGCTAGCTTTTCGCTATTACGACCGCATGCTATAACAGTATCGCCTTGCTCAGCATATTTAATTGCTAACTGTTCACCAATTCCCGATGTAGCGCCTGTAATTAATGTGATCATAATTAACCTGCCCTTTTATCTATAAACTTAACAACACTACCCAATAAAGGAATGTGTTTATATAAAAGTTCACCAACATTGAAGTAGTCGCGATGCTTGGTTATTTTACCACTATCAAAAATAAGCTTGCTATGTCCCTTAACTGATATTGTTTTACCCGACGCTAACTTAGGGTGGGAGTAGTGCATGGTCCAGTAGATAAACGCATTGCTATCAACGTTAAAAGTGTCTGTTATGTCAAACTGACAATGTTTAACGTTACTGTATAAATTAGCAAAATACCGACGCAATTCATCAATGCCGTTAATTTCATGCATCGGATCTATAAACTGAATATTGTCGCTATAAATTTCACTCAACAAATCAAGATTACTACTATTGAGTTGCTGGTATATCTCTACAAATTTATCTACTGGTAACTGGTTATCCATATCATACCTTAAATGCAGCTAAAGCACGCTCTCGTGCAGCCTTATGATCAACTATAGCTGGCCAGTAACACTGCTTATCTTGCCCTGTTGCAGCTAAATAAGTATGTGGAAAATGAATCTGTTTATCTGGCACGTTTTCAAGCTCTGGTAAATACTTACGAATAAACTTGCCTGTTGGATCAAAACGTTCACTTTGCCTTATAGGATTAAAAACTCTAAAGTAAGGCTGAGCATCGCACCCAGTACTTGCAGCCCACTGCCAACCACCATTATTAGATGCCAAGTCGCCATCAATTAGGTGCTGCATAAAAAAGCGCTCACCTTCACGCCAGTCTATTAATAAATGCTTTGTTAAAAAGCTGGCAACAACCATACGCAATCTATTATGCATCCAACCTGTTTGCTTTAGTTGTAGCATTGCAGCATCAACTAGCGGATAACCAGTTCGACCTTCACACCAAGCATTAAAATCATCATCGTTTTTACGCCACACAACAGCGTTATATTTTTCGTTAAAGTTATCACCACGCGAAAGCTTGGGAAATTCAGCTATTAAGTGTCTGTAAAATTCGCGCCAAATGAGTTCATTAATCCACGTAAACGTTTTACTTTTTGATGTAGTTAAAATATCGGGATAACGCTGCTGAATATTAATAAGTAGCTGCTTAGTACCTACAATTCCAAGAGCTAAGTAAGGGCTTAAACCCGAAGTGCCTTTTATACTTGGAATATCACGTTGATCATCGTAACTTGTAAGCTTGTCGCATATAAAGTTATCAACCACGGTTGCTAAGGTTTCATCATCAACCGGCCACTTATCTGAGCAACCATCACTTTTAAGTAAATCACTTTCGTTACACTTTATCGGCTCAGAACCTAAAGGCCATTGTGGCAAACTAAAATGCGTATCTTGATGTTGCTTTAACCAAGCTCGCTTAAACGGAGTAAATACTTTATACATTTCATTACTTTGGTTTTTAACTGAGCCTGCCGGCGCAATTAAATCCCCTTCATATAATGTAAACGTAATAGAAAGCTCATCGCATTTATTTAAAATAGCTTTATCGCGATTAACTTCATTAAGCTCATACTCTGTATTAGCAATTACATGCTTTACATCATTTGATTTACAAAAATCAATAATTTTGTTTTCACAATCCACAAAGCTTGGCGCGTCAATTACATGTAAAGTAACACCATACTCACCAAGCTGTGATTGAAGATACGCTACTCGGCGCTTAAGCAAGTCAATCTGAATAGGCGCAACTTGGTGTTGTTGCCACTGTTTTTGAGACACAAAAAAAATGGCGTGTTTAGCGCCATTGTTTAGCGCTTGAATTAACGCTTCGTTAGAAAAAAGGCGCAAATCGCGCCTAAACCAAAATAATGTATCCATTAAATACCAAATCGTAGTTTTAAATCGTGAGGGTAAGGGTTAAAAAACACCTGTTTTTCAAGGTACTCATTTGGGTGAACCTTCAAATGATGTTTTAATAAAGTGAGTGGTACATACAATGGCACCAATCCTTCGCGATATTCATCTATTGCATCACGAAGTTCTTGTTTTTCAACTTTCGATAAATCTGTTTTAAAGTAACCTTGTAGATGCATTAACGTATTGCAATTATTTCTGCGAGAAGCCGGTTTTTTAAGACCTGTCATCAAGCCTAAAATATAATCATCAGCAACTGCATTTATATCGTCGCCTACATAAGTACCTAGTAGCTTACCCAAGTCACGATAGGCTTGATAATTATGAGCCATTAGCAAGTATTTATACTGAGAATGAAATTGCGTAAGTTTGTGAACAGTAAGCGGCTCTTGTACTAACTTTTGCCAATTTTTAAATACATAAATTCTCATTACAAAGTTTTCACGTAAATGCATGTCATTTAAACGTCCGTTTTCTTCACATGGCAATAATGGGTTGTGCTTCATTATTTGCTCAGCAAAAAAACCAACGCCTTCTGATGTATTACCGGTTCCAGCTTCGTTATATATTTTAATTCGTTCCATACCGCAACTCGGACTTTTTGCACAAAATACAAATCCACTTAATTCTTTAGCTTGCTCAGTTGCTACTTTTTTACCGTACTCGGTAAGCTGCTGTCCTACTTCACCGGTTCCATCTGGGCGACATACTTTAATGGTATCGCCCACTTTAACTTGGCGAATAGTTGGACGAGGTATAGGTAACCCTACTGCTACCTCCGGACAAAAACGTGTGTATTCAACGTGTTTACCTAACTCATCCATGCAAAAATTTGATTTTTTATGACCCGTATCAAATCTAACTTTTTCGCCTGCTAAGCAGGCGCTTATACCTATTTTTATTATATCAGTTTGCATATATTCTCTTAGTAGATCAAATTACCTATTGGATTTAGTAACTTGCTGAAGCCCTTATTAAAATGTAGCGCACTACTGACAACTGTAAAGCATAAACAACCATCTTTCGTAAGTGGAGTATGTAAATGGCTACCATCTTGCCAAATAAAGTCGCCTGGTACGTAATTACCTTCCTCGTCGCTAAATTCACCATCTAATAATAAAGTTACTTCAAAACCAGTGTGAGTATGCTCAGGAATTTCGCCGCCTGCGTCTATATGCAATAAGCTAGAGCGTAAAGCGCCGTCATCTAGTGCAACACGCGAGCGAGCAATTTTACCAACTTGGGTAAATTTACTATGCGATATACGAGTTAAGGCTCGCGGAAGTTGATAGTCATGTGCATTAACTTTAATAGATACTGGCTCAACTTCGTATACTTCATCAATGCCCGAATCTGAAGTAATTAAATCAAACACATTCGATTCAAACTCTTCAAGTAATTCAAGATTATCTTTATCTTCATTTGGCGATAAAACTTGTTTATCGTTAAACACTACATTTGCATTGGCCGCTTCAATCTTAGCAACTTTCTCTTGGCATATAGGACACATGTCAAGGTGTATAGACACAGCTAAACTTAAAGATGCATTTAGCGATGCAGAACAATGTTGTACTAGTAAATCTTCACTAGGGTGATGTTTAATCATGCTGATCTCCCATTTCATTACGTAATTTTTGCAAGGCTAAACGTAACCGAGATTTTACCGTGCCTACTGGAATATTAAGTTGCATAGCGAGTTGCTCTTGCGACATGTCTTGAAAATAAACACCGCGAACCACTTCTCTTTGCGCTATTGGCAACTTGTCGAGGTAACGCTTAATTTGTTTATCTTCTAAATGATCACTGTATTCGTGATTAGTATCTTGTGATTCGTTTAATAACGGCCAAATATCTTCGCTTATGTTTTCTTCTTTATTGCTTTTCATTTTACGAAGCATATCAAAAGAGGCATTACGCATTACCGTATAAACCCAAGTAGTTGCGGCACCTTTGCTGCTATTGTATAAATGCGCTTTACGCCACACCGAAGTTAATGTTTCTTGAACTAACTCCATTGCTTGCGCTTCAACGCCAAATTGTTTAATTCCAAAGCGTTTAATTTTCGGCGCAAAATATTCGAATAAAAAGGCGAACGCTTTTTTATCGCGACTTTCTGCGACCGCAATAAGCGATTGCATAAGTTCAGTACTTGGCGTGTCTGGCATGGCAGTATACTTACCTGTTTTAGGTTCACAACGTGGTGACTGTTGTTGACTTACCATTATAATTAATCCCGTTATTGCTTTTGTATTTATAAATACGAGCAATATTAAGAGTTGGATCAAATTAAATTAGGCAAATTCATTGTTAATCACAGTATGGAGGAAACTTAGCAAGTTATCAAAGTTAGTTTCAAACGCAAGTTGCTGTTTTTTCTCAATAGATATAGGTAGAAGTTCAAGCCAACGAGCAGCTATCCACGGTAGTCTATTAAAATGAGTCTGTTTGTATAAGACTCTGAGTTCTGGGTTTCCAGAAAAAACATCTTTGAGGGAATCATGTAAGCGTTGGTGCTTACCAATTTCGTTATTACTGTCTTTGTACCAATAAGGTGCATTACAATCTGACACTAATCCGTGACGCAATTCTTGTTCGTCTTGATAAACATCGTTTATTTGAACACTTTGCGATGCAAAAACATCAATTAGCAATGTACCATTGTCGTCTTGATCAAAGTCAATCACGTCCATTAAGCAGCCTTGAGCACTGATATTAAATGGTGTGTCATGCTCAAAAGTGCAAAGTACAAAGCCTGTATTGTCTTTTAATGCGCTTTTAACCATATGTAGGTAGCGAGGTTCAAATATGCGTAATCGCGTATAACCTTCAGGTAATATAAATAATGGTAATGGAAAAATCGCACGTTTCATAAAGTCTACTTCTTTAAACATTCTGCCTTTATTTACGTGCGCCTTTACAAAGTCGATCAGCTTTATATTAATCGAATTAACTGCCTATTATGCTGCAGGCTAAATATTAAACCAATTCCCCATGCACTTTAAAATCTGTAAGGAATAGTAAGCAGTAATCATACTTGCTACAGGAGCCAACATTAAGGCAAATAATCCAAAATCACTACTCATCGTCTTAATCCTTTTAAACAGTTTATAGGGCTTTATTATCAGTCTTTATGACATTTTTATTTTTGCTATCTTCAACAAGTTCAAACTCTTTTAATAAGCCATCTAATACTGTTTGAGAGTTAAACGAGAACGCTTCTTTTAATGATTTTTCAAGCTCTAAAGTACTTTGTTTAACATAGCTAGTTACACTTTGAGTAATTATATTAGTTACATCTAGGTCTACTTCTGCAGCTTGTACTTGCGTAGAACCTAATACTAATAAACTTGCCATAGCGATTTTAATTGAACGTTTCATAATGGTATTCCTTGTTTGTGTATTGTTTAGACGTAGTTATATACTCAAGGGTTGTGCCAACATAAAAACAAAAAATAACCAACTGTATTTAAAGTACTTTTATTACATTTACTTTATTTCAAAAATTCACCTCTCGTTAATTTAACCACTTAATTTTATTTTTTGACTACTTTTTAGTTAATAATTAACTTCATAGTAGATACATAAAGTGTTTATAAAAACGTCATATTTCCTGCGTACTGTAGTTCGTTATTATTAATAACTTAAACAAAGTGCAGTATGTCTAATTCATCCCGTCGTCAATTTTTAAAAACATCAATTGCAAGTGTATTTACAATTGCAGTTTCGACCTCTTTAACTGGTTGCATGCAAACTTTTCAAAAAAAATCATTAACACCTGTCGAATTTAAACATGGTATTGCCAGTGGCGATCCACTAGAAAATGCATTAATAATTTGGACACACGTTCAAACAGAACAAGAAAATGCTACTGTCGCATGGGAACTTGCCCGCGATGCAAAATTTACGAATATTGTTCGACGTGGATACGCAGAAACAAATAAAAGCCGTGATTTTACAATAAAAATTGATGTTCAAGAGCTCAAAGCTAATACGCAGTACTTTTACCGCTTTATTGGTTTAACAACAGTAAGCCCAGTTGGACGAGCTAAAACACTGCCAATCAATAACATAGAACAAGTTAAGATAGCGGTTGTCTCGTGTTCAAACTACCCTGCGGGCTACTTTAATGCGTATTCTGATGCTGCTAAACAAAAAAACTTAGACGTAGTATTACACTTAGGGGATTACATTTACGAATACCCAATGGGCGGTTATGCAACTAACAACGCCGATAAAATTGGTCGCTCACTAGCACCTGATAATAGTGGGGAAATAATTACATTAAGTGACTACCGCAAACGTTATGCAATTTACCGTACAGATAAAGGCTTACAAGCCCTCCATGCAGCTGCGCCTTTTATAGTTGTATGGGACGATCACGAAATTGCGAATGACACTTATAAAAGTGGCGCTGAAAACCACAGTAGCAATGAAGGTGACTTTTTAAAACGACGTGCTGCTGCCATTCAAGCTTATTACGAATGGCTTCCGATTAGACCGCCAATGGGTGAGCAAAATCCACAAATTTACCGCACCTTTAACTTTGCTAACTTATTAAGCCTCCACATGCTCGATACCCGTGTTATAGCGCGCGATAAACAATTGGCGTACAGCGATTATAAAGATGCCGATACAAAAAAAATGGATGTTGCTGGTTTTGTTAACGATTTAAATAATCCACAAAGGCAATTACTGGGCAACACACAACTGAATTGGCTCACCTGTGCAATGGCTAAATCAAATGCTAAATGGCAAGTATTGGGTCAACAAGTACTGATGACAAAAATGTGGCTACCAACTGAAATTTTCTCGCAATCAGACCGCACTAAAATTCCATCCGTAATTAAAGAACTCGTTGCTATTAAACAAGCCGTTTTAATAAATAAAACGGTTACGCCAGCACAACTGGCAAGAGTAAACACCTTAATGCCATACAATTTAGATGCATGGGATGGCTACCCCAGTGAACGCGAAGCATTATATAAAAGCGCTAATGAGTTAAATAAAAAATTGGTAGTCGTTGCTGGTGATACACATAATGCATGGCATGGAGATTTAATAGATATAAAGGGAAATAACGTTGGCGTTGAGTTTGCGACACCAGGTGTAACATCACCTGGAATGGAGCATTACTTATCGCTAAACACAAAACAAGCAAAGCAAATGGCAGATGCACTTTCATTACTTATAAATGATTTAAATTACTGTAATTTATCACAGCGAGGTTATATGTTACTTACATTAACTCATGATCAAATAGTAGCTGATTGGCGCTATGTCGATAACATCGACTCACCAAATTACAACATCGTTAATGAACATCAAAGTGTTTATAAAGGTTAAAAGATTAGCCATTTTAAATTAGCTGTATTTTATTAAATAGAGAAGATGAATATTTTATATAAGTAAAATATTCATCTTCTCACAGTCTGTATTACTTCTAATATTTAACTAAAGTTTACTTAGTTACAGCTATGGGCAAGTGTCCATGAACCATCGCTACCCGGAACACTGTTTGTGTACCAGTTAGCGCTATAAGCTTTGCCTTGATATTGTATTTTGTCATCTGTGTTGTTATGAGTATAAGGACCTGCTGAATAATCCTTTCTAACCCAGTTAGGATACGCGTTAATATCATTACAATCAGTAGAACTTACAACCGTACAACCATTAGCGTCAACAGTAGTACCGGTTGGCGTATTAGGGCACTGATCAATATTATCGTTAACGCCGTCATTGTCACTATCAGCAACAGGTACCTCAACAGCACAACCAACATTATTTACACTTGTACCTGCTGGTGTATTAGGACATTGATCAATATTATCATTAATGCCATCAGCGTCACTATCGGCAACTGTTATAGCACAACCAATGCTGTCAACAGTTGTACCTGATGGTGTGTTATCACATTGGTCAACGCTGTCTATTACGCCATCACCATCGCTATCTAGGTTTACGTTACCACTGCCTTGCCAACCTTTAATAATCTCTTTAACTTTTGTACCAGAAGCAGTTAATGAGTCCCAACCTCCACCTGGAGTAAAAGTAGAAGCGCCTTCATTTTTGTCATTAAGAGCCCAGTTAGCATGGCTAATATTATTTGTCTTAAAAAATGCCATCCATGCATCAGTTTCATTTACATTTACACTGCCATTACCATCGGCATTAACTGTACCCCATTCGGTAGCAAATAAAGCAATTCCATTATCTAAAGCTGTTTGTGCTTTATTTCTATAAGATTGACCATGTGTACCTGCATAAAAATGAAGAGTGTATGCAATATTAGCGCGATCAATTGGATCTAGCGACGCAACATCAACATCTTGTGACCACGTTGGCGTACCTACAACAATTAAGTTATCTGGGTCAATTGCTCTAATTTTATCAATAACGGTTTCTGCGTATGGTTTTATGGCATTAGCCCAAGATATTTGCAGTGGTTCATTATAAATTTCGTAAATAACGTTATCGTATTCACCGTATTTAGTTGCAACTTCTTCAAAAAAGCGAACGGCTGTTGCTTGATCTGTGTGGGCTTCATGGCTATGAAAATCAATAATAACGTACATGTCTTGTGCTATAGCAGCATTAACAACAGTATCAAGACGGTTCATATTCCCATCCCAATCATAATTTAAACTGCCACCAGCACTTGCTCCATGCCCAATTGCAGCACGAATTATTGTTGCACCAAATTCTGACTTAGCCTTGGCAACGGTGTCTGCTGTGTAAAAATTTTCGCCACCCCAACCGGTATTACTCCAAAATAAACTAGTACCAGCAAAGCTAACACTTTCTCCATCAGCTAATATTTGATTTCCGCTCACGTTTAATGGCTCAACGGCTGCATTCGCAAGGCTTGAAAAACCTAATAATAAAGCTAAAGATAAACTCGTAACCTTAAAGGTCCCTTTCTTGTGGTTACTTAAACTATTATTCATAATATTTTCCTTAAATAAAATAATCAGGCATTTTGCCTAATGTATTAGAGCATTCATAAAAAATAAGCACTAAAGGAGTGTAGTCTCAATTTTTTACCGGTGTAAAGTATCAGAACACTATTAACATCAAATGAATAAATAGGTACAAATGAAAACATGATGTTTTAAAAAGTAAATTAAAAAACAACTTTTCAGAGGAGATTAAAGATTTTAAGTAGGTTTCATGCTTTTTATACACATTTTAGAAACAAAAACATGTTAAAAAAAAGTAATAATTAAATGTATAAATGGTAATTAATGGTTATCTAATAAAAATAACCACTAATATTTAGAAGGAATATGATTAGTGCTAACTTAACTTTGAGTGAATTTTAGTCTTTATTACTGAATAGATTTGAAACTTAGCTTTCAAATTATTTATGATTTAACTTCGGCTTTAATCGCAGGTAACTTTCTACCTAAGCGATACGCATCAACAATACTTAACACCCACACAACAACCATAGTAGGTACATACTTATATTCTGCTAATTTAGCACAAGCGGCAGAGGGTTCATGCGCCGCGTTTAAAATAGCCGTTACCGACATCTGTATTTTCCCCGAGACAATCTCATTGGCTGTGCATTGTGCAATAGCAAATATATCTTTAAGCGTTAAAATTAAAAGAAGCGAAAATACACCCGAAAAAATAGCACCTATAAGACGCTTTTTTAGAAAAAAATGCCCTGCTCCCGGATAAACAACAGCGGTTAATAGCGCAGCTTTAATATCTTGTTTCATTTTTACCTAATATAAATTTCACTTTAAAGTGATCACATAAAAAAGCCACTTTGCAGTGGCTCAATTAAAATATCAAGTAGTTAAATGTATTATTGTTCATCAAACCCAAGTGTTAACGCTATACCAACAAAACAACTTGCTCTGTAACAAATATAAAACTACTACCCTATATAACACGATATGTTTTACTGACTTTTATTTTAGTTAGCTCTGAGTAATTGCTTTTTGATTTAGCCCTAGGGCGTGTTGTTCTTTGGTGGTTGAGTTTACAGCAGTATGTTTGGTTTTTAGGCAAGGCAGAACCTATGTAGTGTGGTTATTCCCCATAAATAGGCGATAATGCAGCATAAATACCAAACATGCACTGCTCGAAGGGTTCTTTCTAGAGACGATTAACACGCCCTAAGAACAAATAAAAATAATTTAATAAATTAAAGTAAACATCAACCACACCAAGTTAAGTTATCGGCTTCGCTATAACTACTTTGAGCTAGAGTACTATGAGCTAGAGTACTATGAGTTAGAGTACTATGAGTTAGAGTGCTTTGAGTTAGAGTACAATGACCATTTTCCCTCATTACTCACGAGGTCCTTTTACAAGTATTTTAACTTTATGAAAAACAATAAAAATATGTATAAAGGCTCTAAATCGAGCATTGAAACTTTCAGCGCACACTTGTACACTTAAATTCATTCAAACAGTGGTGGTACCCTTTATGTCGCTTCAAGCGCCCTATTCTCAAAAAGAAGAACAACTAAACGTAATTAGCCACGCGCTAGGTATTATTTTTGCTGTGTTTGTTATGTGGGATTTATTTAATCAAGCCACCAGCACTAAAGCTTATATAAGTACTGCTATTTATGGCAGTAGCTTATTCATACTTTTTTTATCATCAACCCTATACCATGCCAGTATTCAACCTCGCTTAAGAGCCTTTTATAAAAAGTGCGACCATAGCGCTATTTATCTATTAATAGCAGGCACCTACACCCCCTTTTTATTAATTTCGTTAAGCGGTACTTGGTCATGGGCAACGCTTACCTTTATTTGGACTGTGGCACTGGCAGGCGTTGCCTATAAAGTACTTGTAAAAAATGGTAATAAAAAAATATCACTCGCAACTTACTTACTAATGGGTTGGTTTGCACTTGCCATTGTATATCCGCTTTATTCAATAGTTGATGTAAAAGCACTTTATTGGTTACTTGCCGGTGGTGTGTTTTACAGCTTAGGCACCTTTTTTTACAGTGCTAAAAATACGCAATTTAGCCACGCAATTTGGCATTTATTTGTTATAGCGGGGTGTGTTTGCCATTATATTTCAATTAGTAATTACGTTTATTAAACTGATTTAGCTATTAAAATGGTCTGGTTTGAGCAACAAGCAAACATTGAGTTAATCGATTTTAATATTTAGCTTTTAGCTAAATTTAAATAAACCTTAAAGCTGGTAGTTTGATTGTTTGAACTGACCTCTATACCGCCACCGTTTGCTTGCGCTAGAGCTTTCACTATTGCAAGCCCTAAACCGGCTCCATCGCTGTGTCGTTGGCGCGACTTATCGGGTCGATAAAAGCGGTCAAATAAATAAGGTAAATGCTCAGAAGGTATTCTCTCCCCTGTATTAATCACTGAAATGCATATTTTTTCAGCAGTGATCATCTCACTGTTTACTGTGATTGATGAGCCTTTTGGGGCGTACCTAATTGCATTGGATAGTAAGTTTGATAATAATTGGCGAAAGTGTAATTTGTCACAATAAAAACAAAGGTTTTCACCTTTTTTATCAAATGCAATCAATGAGTCTTCAGCCAAAGCGTCAAAATACTCAAATAACGCTTCAATTTCATCATGGCTTTTTAGAGTGTTTTGAACGGGTTTAATTAGCCCATTTTGAGTTTTTGCGAGCCAAAGCATATCACTAACCATTTTAGTTAATCGCTCAAGTTCTTCTAAGTTAGAAAACAATAATTCTTGATACTCTTCCAACTGCCTTTTTTTAGATAATCCAACCTGTGTTTGAGTAATTATATTTGTGAGTGGAGTTCGTAGTTCATGAGCAATATCACTAGAAAAATTTGATAAGCGAATAAATTCACCTTGGAGCCTGTCGAGCATTGAGTTAAACGACTGCACCATATTAACAAGCTCAATAGGCACTTTATTTTCATCAAGCCTTACATCCATTTTATTAGTTTGGATATCATGCATTTTCTGACTTAAACCTCGTAAAGGGTTTAATCCTTGATGTATAGCAAACCAAGCCACCAATAAAATGAGTACCGCTGAACCAAACATAATAGCCCAAAGGCTTTGCTGAAATTGATTGAGAAAGTGTAAATGAAAGCTCATATCTATCGCTGTAGTAATCTTGTATTGCTGTTGCCCAGTACTTAAATTACTCACCAGAGCTCGGTAGGTGTGAGTATCATTTTGCCATGAGATAATGTTGTTACGGTTAAAGCCAGTTGAAGCCTTTGCACTCATTGCAAAATCACTAAAATCTCGTTCAGAGCTTTGAAAAATCAGCTCTCCTTTTGCGGTATTTACCTGATAGTAAACACCGTGATGACCCGCTACAGCGTTAGATAATTCATTTTTAAGTTTCAGGTTTGATTTATACTGTTGTGTTAAAACAAATTCAATAGATTGATTAATAACATGTAGTTCACTGCTATCTTGCTGAAAAAAATGATGTTTTATCGAACTATTTATTAAAGAGGCAACTAAAGTTAAGCACGCAATAACGGTTACAGCCACAAACAACACAACACGCATCGTAAGTGATAAAGGTCGTGACTTAATAGTCATCAGTTTCAACTTCTAATTTATAGCCCATACCACGAACTGTATGAATTAATTTAACAGTAAAGTCATCATCAACTTTTGCTCTTAGCCTACGAATGGCAACATCAATCACATTGGTGTCACTATCAAAATTCATATCCCATACTTGAGAAGCAATTAACGAACGTGGCAGTACTTCACCTTCGCGCCGTAACAATAGTTCAAGTAAGCTAAACTCTTTATTACTCAATAAAATACGCTTGCCTGCACGTTGTATTTTTCGCTTTGGAATATCCATTTCTAAATCAGCAACGATCAGTATATCGTCAACTGTTTGCACTGCACCACGGCGAATAAGAGTGCGTACTCTTGCTAAAACTTCAGCAAAAGCAAAAGGCTTTATTAAATAGTCATCAGCACCAAGTTCGAGCCCCTTTACTCTATCATCTATGCTATCGCGAGCAGATAAAAATAGTACTGGGGTTTTGTTATCTGCTTCACGTAGCGACTGTAAAATTTTCCAACCGGATACGTCAGGTAACATGACATCAAGTATTATTACATCAAATAATTCGGTCATTGCTAGGTGATGACCGTCAAGACCATTGCGTGCCAAAGAAACCTGAAAACCAGCTTCACTTAGTCCCTGTTTTAAATAATCTCCCGTTTTTGCTTCATCTTCAACAACTAATAAGCGCATACAATTCCTTCATTAAAGTCCTAACAACTACCTCTGCAAATATTATGCAGTATCTGTCACTACAGCAACATGACACCAAGATTACAACTTTGTAATGTTCGCGTCATGTTAAAGACAGGTCTATTTTCTATACTCAATACATATTCTGCTATGAAGGAGTAAGGAAATGGGGTTTAAAAAGTCATCACAACAGGTTAGCACACCACGAAGACGATTTGTTCAAGGCTTAATTGCAGGAGGTGTACTTGCTGCTTTTCCGAGCGTATTACATGCTGCATCATCTTTAGTAGCAGGAACAATAACAGGCACTGTGCCCGAACTTAGCGGCAAAGTAATTGATCTGGTTATAGATGAATCGCCGGTTAACTTTACTGGCGTAGTACGTATGGCGACAACTATCAATGGATCTATACCCGCCCCGACCTTGCGCCTAAAAGAAGGCGATGACGTTACTATTAGAGTAACAAATAAATTATCAGTACCGAGTTCAATTCATTGGCATGGCATTATTTTACCGTATCAAATGGATGGCGTACCAGGTATCAGCTTTAAAGGCATTATGCCGGGCGAAACCTTTGTTTATAAATTTAAACTGCAACAAAGCGGTACATATTGGTATCACTCACATAGTGGCTTTCAAGAAATGACAGGTATGTACGGTGCCTTAATTATTGAGCCGCGAGAAAACGATATTATTAGTGCAGATAACGAGCATGTTATTCAATTATCTGATTGGACTGATGATGACCCAATGGCGCTGTTCCGTAAATTAAAAGTACAGAGTGATGTATTTAACTTCAATCAACCCACTGTTCCAGAGTTTTTCGATGACGTTTCAAGCAGCAGTATTTCAAATGCTCTACAGCGCCGAAAAATGTGGAATCAGATGCGAATGAATCCTACAGACTTAGCTGATTTATCTGCATCAGCAATGACTTTTTTAATGAACGGCAGTACTCCAATGGCAAACTGGCGTGGATTATTTAAAGTCGGTGAAAAGCTTAGATTAAGGTTTATTAATGGCTCTAGTAATAGCTTTTTTGACGTGCGTATCCCCGAGCTAAAACTAACGGTTGTACAAGCAGATGGGCAAAACGTTGAACCAGTGACAGTTGATGAATTTAGATTCGGCCCTGGTGAAACCTACGACGTAATTGTTGAGCCTAAAAATGATGCCTATACTATTTTTGCTCAAAGTATGGATCGCTCTGGTTACGCAAAAGGAACTTTATCAAGCTCGCCTAATATTGATGCGCCAGTACCTGCACTTGACCCTGTTGAATGGTTAACGATGACCGATATGATGGGCAATATGACCCACGGCGGTGAGCATTCTGCAATGGCTGGTATGGCTGGCATGTCAGGTATGAACTCTAAAGAAATGGATCATAGCGCTATGGGGCACGGTGCAATGGCGATGGATCATAGCAAACATGGTATGTCTGAAAACCCATTGGCGGTTGCCAGCTCTAAAGTGCGTCATGCAAAAACGGAGTATGGAGCTTCAGTTGATATGCGCGTTGATATGCCTAGAACAAATCTTGATGATCCTGGTATTGGTTTACGTAAAAATGGTCGCCGTGTTTTAACACTTGCAGATTTACACTCACTTGAAGGGATCACTAACCAGCAAGAGCCAGAAGCTGAAATTGAGCTGCATTTAACCGGCAACATGGAGCGTTATAGCTGGTCATTTGATGGCTTAGAATTTGGTAAAAGCACGCCAGTGCATATGAAGCATAACCAACGTTTAAGAGTTATTTTACAAAACGATACCATGATGACACACCCTATGCATTTGCATGGTATGTGGAGTGATTTAGAAAACGAGCAAGGTGATGTGCAAGTGCGACGTCATACGATTCCTGTTCAACCAGCACAAAGAATCAGCTTTTTAACCACCCCTCACGATGTAGGTCGCTGGGCTTGGCATTGCCATTTATTATTCCATATGGATGCCGGTATGTTTAGAGAGGTAGTCGTATCATGAAACAATTAAAACTATCTAAATCATTAGGTTTATTAATGTTAACTGGGGCTTCATTAATTAGTTTCCCTTTATTAGCGCAAAGTGAAATGGCACAAATGAATAGCGCTAAGATGCAACCACAAGGAGGAAGTGCACCTAAAGATGCAAGAGACCCTCATGCTTACTCTGCGGGAACAACTTTAACAGAAGGCCCATATGCGCTTGAGGGCAATGAGCGATTAACACTCGCTGATGAGCATCCATTTTACGCATTACTAGGCGATCGTCTTGAATATAACGAGCAAGCAAACGCAGGTGTGTTTGACTTACAAGCATGGTACGGCACTACCTTTGATCGATTGGTAATTAAAACCGAGGGTGATTTCAGCGAAGGAAGTATTGAAGAAAACCAAACCGATATTTTATGGGGGCACGCCGTATCAGCATATTGGGATACTCAAGCAGGTGTTCGTCTTGATTACAATAAAGAAGGTGAAAATCGGCAATGGTTGGCTTTTGGCTTGCAAGGTTTAGCCCCTTATTGGTTTGAACTTGATATGACAGCGTACGTAGGTGAGCGAGGCAATACCGCATTTACGTTAGAGGCAGAGTACGAACTACTACTCACGCAAAAGCTAATTATACAACCGCGAGCCGAAATTACACTTTATGGCAAAAACGATAAACAAAACGAACTTGGAAGTGGCCTATCAAGCAGCGCGATTGGCGTTAGGGTTCGTTATGAATTTACACGCCAGTTTGCGCCCTATATTGGCGTTGAATGGAGCAATAAATTTGGCAATACCGCCGACTATGCCACATCAAGTGGACAAAGTAGCAACAACACCGCATTTGTTGCGGGTATTAAATTTTGGTTTTAATCATTTTAAATAAGAGGTAATTATGAAGTTTTTTAATTCTGCAGTAGCCATTTTAGGTTTAGTGCTTACATTTTCCGCATCAGCGCATATATCACTCAAGCAATCAACACCTGCGCAAGAAGCCATGTTAATGAAAAGCCCAGAGCAACTTTCGTTAACTTTTGGTGGTGAAGTAAGGCTAGCAAAAGTCATCATCAAAGATGAAAAAAATAAATCAATAAACTTTGATTTCAAACCCAGCTCCACCCCAAGCACAGACTTTAGTTGGTCATTACCGAGCCTAGCCCAAGGCACTTACACGGTTAAATGGACAGCACTCGGTGGTGATGGACATAAAATGACCGACACGTTTAGATTTATGGTACACAAAAGTGAATCGCATAAGATGATGCAAGAACAATCTAATACCCACAGCAAACATAATCATTAAGTAGCAACATAATGCAATTAAGTGAATGGTCAGTACTCTTACTATTATTAAAACTAGCAAGCTATATCGCAATTGCAGGGCTTGCGGGCACTTTATTAATGCGCTTTATGTGTGGCAACAGCAATGTTGCAGGGCATCACTTAATTAGCTTTTATCAGTTATTAAAACGTTGGCAAATTACGTGTGTAGTTACAGGTAGTATTGCTGCACTTTTACAAGTACCAATAGAAGCTGGAGCAATGGCTGAATCAGGCTTTATGGGAATGTTTGACCCCTTTATGCTTGAAATTGTTTGGCAATCAGTCATAGGTGACCAAGCAACGTTTAGAATACCAGCGCTTATTATTGCTCTAATTAGCGCATGTATGTGGAATGTGAAATCAGATGATAACGTAGCAGGTTATAAAAACGGTGCCGTTATACTAATCATGCTTGGGTTTATCGCTTATAGCTTCACTTTTACTGGGCACAGTGCAAATGAAAATGGGTTAGTGAAAAGTATTTTAACCTTTCATCTTATTGCCATTGCGAGTTGGTTAGGGTCATTGTGGCCGCTTTACAAAAGCTGCACTTTACTACCTACCAGTGAAGTAAAGCGGTTAATGCATTACTTTGGTCAACTCGCTATTGTTATTGTATTTGTACTGCTTATTTCGGGCTTAACTCTGCTCCTGCAGTACTTAGAGTCATTTTCTGCATTGTTTACATCAAATTATGGGCAACTAATTTTATTAAAGCTGTTACTCGTCAGCGCGATGCTGTTACTAGGTGCATGGCATAAGCTTTTTTTAGTCCCGCAAATCACTCAACAACACCATATAAGTATATTAAAACGTTCGATTACTGTTGAAATAGTAATTGCCCTGTTTGTGCTTATTACAACAAGTGTATTTACCACACTTGTTGGTCCGCCTGTTTAACGATTAATAAAAAAGGAAAACGTATGTTAATTAAATTCTCTGACTTAAAAATTTTATTGCTACTAATTTTTAGCGCTGTTAGTTCTTTTGCTGTTAGTGCACATAGCGATGAAGAACATTCAAAAAAAGGCTGGGCTTTTGTCAATGTTGATAGCGAAGCTGCAAAGACAGTCAGCCTATTTCATGCATCTCTAAAACAAGGCAATGGCGAAGCTGCACGTAAATTACTAGCCGACGATGTCATCATTTTTGAAGGCGGAAGTGTTGAGCGTTCTGCAGATGAATACGCGAACCATCATATGATAGCGGATATGAAATTCTTAAGTGCAGTTAATAGTGAACTACTAGAGCATCAAGTTTACACAAATGGAGACATAGCTTACTCAGTTTCAAGAAGTGAAACTCAAGGAAAGTACAAAGGAAAAGATATTAAGTCTATGGGAATGGAATCAATCACATTAAAAAACACCGATACAGGTTGGAAAATCACTCATATTCATTGGTCAAATTAAGGAGTTAACAATGCGAGTAATCTACATTACCTCAGCGTTATTTTTATCATTAACTATGTCATTTTCTACAATAAGTATCGAAAAACAACATAAAGCATTAATAACTTATGATAATTCAGAAAAACCTAAAATTGAGCTTACCGTTTATAAAAGTAAAAATTGTGGATGTTGTAATAAGTGGATTGCTCACTTGAGCGAAAACAATATTCAAACAAAAGCAATTAACGTTAATGATATGGGGTCGATTAAATCTCAGTATCAAATAAAACCTAATATGCGTTCATGCCATACAGCCGTTTCAGCCGATGGATTTGTATTTGAAGGTCATGTTCCCGCTAAATATATAAAACAATTTTTATCTGGGCAACACGCACCGCACATTACAGGCTTAAGTGTACCAGCAATGCCTATTGGCACTCCAGGAATGGAAATGAACGGTATATTTCACAAATATAATATTGAACTACTCACTAACAACTCAAATGAAGAAACCTACAAATACATAAGTAAATCTAACGAGCAATTTTAGCTTAACGGCATAATTTTTTGAGTTAATTATTAAATACTCATTTTGCATACTAGAAAACACTAATTTGTGAGTTTAATAGTGTAAAAATCACTCACATGTAAAAACAAAATAGGTAACTTACAAGGAGCAATACAATGTCACACTATTCAAAATTTTGTTTAATGATAGCAACATCCACAATAACCATGTTTGTATTGATGTATTTGAACACCTACCAACTTAGTCATGTTTATTTTAGTGAAACTCGTACTTATATGGCGCTTTATATGGGAGCCGCGATGGCAGTGATAATGCTGCTTTTCATGCTCAATATGTATAAAGATAAAAAGAAAAATATAGCAGTACTCATTGCTAGTGTTGCCGTATTTGCGGGAAGTTTATTTTTAGTTCGCTCACAAGCGACTGTTGCTGATAGCTCATGGATGTCGGCGATGATCCCACATCACTCAATTGCCATACTCACCAGTGACAGATCAAAAATTAAAGATAAACGCGTTAAAAAGCTAGCTAAAAACATAATTGAAGCCCAAGAGCGAGAAATAAAAGAAATGCAATGGCTCCTAAAAGATATAGAGCAAAACGGCATTACACAAACCAATGCTCAAGCACAATTAAGAGCTGTTCCAAATTTCAATTCAAATAAATAAACCACATAACATAAGGAGTAAAGCATGAGCAAATCAGCCCAACTTTTTAGAATGGTAACAGATGAGCATATTTGTCCGTTTGGTTTAAAATCAAAAGACCTACTAGAGCGAGAGGGATATACAGTTGATGATCAGCTTTTAACTTCTCGAGAGCAAACAGATGAATTTAAAAAACAACACAATGTAGAAACTACACCTCAAACATTTATAGATAATAAACGTATTGGTGGCTACGACGATTTACGCGATTACTTTAATAAGCCAAAAGCTGCCCAACAAGGCACAACTTACACCCCCGTAATTGCGATTTTTTCAGTTAGTTTTTTGCTTAGTGTGGCATTTAGTTTTGCATCGGATAATAGCTTATTATCAATGCAAACCGCTGAACTGTTTGTAGCCCTAACAATGGCAGTGTTAGCAATACAAAAGCTTCAAGACTTATTTAGCTTTACTAATTCATTTATAACCTATGATTTAGTCGCTATGAAAGTAGTTAGGTACGCTTATGTTTACCCATTTTTAGAAGCATTTGTTGGCATTGGAATGATAGCCGGATTACCAGCCTATGTTATTGCCCCTATTTCATTATTTATAGGTGGGGTTGGGGCTGTTTCAGTGATAAAAGCAGTCTATATAGATAAACGAGAGCTAAAATGTGCGTGTGTAGGCGGTGACAGTAACGTACCACTAGGGTTTATCTCCCTAACAGAAAACTTATTTATGATAGCTGCCGGTATTTGGATGTTTGTTAGGTAAACAACAGCTTTAATTTAAAAATATGATGACGAGCTTATTTATAGCACGAACCAGACTCAGTAGTTGAGTCTGGTTCTGCCTGAACTTAAAACCCCATCAATTTGCTCTGACACCTTTAAGGCATCATCTAGTTTCAACCAGAGTGTGTCACAATTTCTAATCTTATTTATATTCCAAGATTATTTTGGGCTGTAAATCATTAATTATTTTATTGACCACTACATAGTTTGTGCGCGCCTATTACAAATACCTTCAGCTCTGAGAGCAAAGTTTATGGGCGTGGCATTAAAAAACAATATTAAAGCAAATACGAATAAGCTATTGGTTAAATAAATCAACGAAGTATCGAAGAGCTTTACTCTACGCATAAATGGTATATTAAACCTATTTCGTTATTTGACTTTGAAAGTTATATTTCAGGTTCTTCAAAATTTCTCTTATTAATTGATGATGAAAAAACAAGCTTAAATCGTCTGTTCAATCACTAAAAGTAATGAGCAATATACATGTCAATATTTTTGAGGAAACATCAAAAATATTGACTCACAATAGAGTCATCCCGCTTAACGTTGGTAAAATCCAACATATAGCCAATCATTACTTACCTTATTATCTAAGTGCTATATGTTCTTAAAATAGAGATTTAAATGTTAGAATTAAGACCTAACTGTGAATGTTGCAATAAGGATTTACCCCCAAACTCAATAGAAGCGGGTATCTGTTCTTTTGAATGCACTTTTTGTACAAATTGTGTGGAACAATTTTAAATAATCAATGTCCTAATTGTGTTGGGAATTTTGTTACCCGACCAATAAGACCAATTTCAGCATTAAAAGACCACCCTGCATCAACTAAACGTATTTTAAAAGACCGTAGCTGTACGCCACATACATAATAAACACATAATATAGACACCAAAGAAGTGAGCTATGTTTATGCTTCTCAATCAGTTATATAGTCCGTTAAAGCCCCTTGTGAGGCTACACGTTTTACTTAAAAGCTATATTACTGAGCTCAAAATTTTACTTAAGGAATTTTTATGAATGAACTAATTGCATCTTTACATTTGGCAGTTAATAAGCTGATAAAATCAGTGCCTCAAATAAGAACAAATGGCGATAATTATAAAGCGGATAAAAATAAAAAAGACAACTTAGGGCGAACCCATTATTCGGTTTATCTTAACTATACAAATAACACAGATGATAAAAACTTCAACAAGTACATGAACTACGATGACTACATGCAAAAGGCAGAGTGGAGAGTGATTGCAGTCACTTTTTTTAATTTACGAAATATTAAAAGCTCGAAAAAAGACTTTTTAGAACTTAATGATGATGAAAGAAAAATAAATGATGAAGAGTTACGTGATGGTCTGTCTCTCATTATATCTAAGGCAGTTCCGTTAATAAGGGATTTATATCCACTGTATATCGACGATATAGATTTAGAAGTTGAACATCTAAACAATTTACAAATGAGAATGGAAAATCAAAAAGATTTTCTTACTCCTAGTTTCTTGAACAGATATTATGGTCATTACGGTAGCCCGACAACGTTGCAACAACATTTCATAAACTACTTAGAAAGAAATGACGATGAATATATAAAAAACAACTTTGATTTTATAGAAAATAATATTGAAAACCTGAAGGTAAATATAGCAATAGTACAAGAGATCGTGGATATTTTTCACTACATGGAAAGCGTAAAAGAATAATATACTTTTACCTGTACTTTACCGTTTATAACTAAGCTATGTGTGCAAAGCATTTTAAAATAATATGACTCCCCATTGATATAGCCCTTCCCTTGGCGTTAATGAGTCATCACGCTATTAAAATACTAATATATAAAACAATGTAGTAATTAGGATCGCATTCACCCTAATTACTACAAAGAAACCAAATCAAACAAAAAACGACGTCACTTAATCCACTTTTATAACCAAAGCAAATCGACCATCTTTATGTGTAAAACCCCAAACAGAGTTGTTGTTATGATTATAACCCCACAAATAAGTCCCACAACTGCTGCTTACATCACTTGGCGCACTACCAAAACCCGATTGGAACATAACACTAAAGTCATCCGAGTAAGATGTGGCAGTAAAGCAGTTTTCATCTAAAAACGTATCCCAAACACCCGTTTCTTCGTTGTATCGACCAATGGTTAAAGTAGATAAATCAACTCCTTCTGGAGCAGTCATAGCAATCGCCATTGCGTCAGCGTCATCTTCAGCTGTGACCACGCCATCTCGAATAACATTTGTTGGATTATCAGTTTCCACTGCATCTTTATCGAAAAACAACTCTGAAGGAGAACGTGTTTGCACAAATCCATTCGTATTTTTATACGAGCCATCTTGGTTTAAGTTACCATTAATGTACAAAATATCAGATACAGTCGTCGCATCATCGTCGGTAAACCAGCTTAATGACAACAATTCGTTCATAGCTTGTTCTTTACGAGGAATACTATAAGCGTCTGCAAACGTTGTATATTCACCTTTGCCTGTTCCTAAATCATCTTGATAGTTTGCATCAACGCCCACCTGCTTTTTATCTTGGGTATCTGTTGTTAACACTTCTACACTGTTATAGGTTAAATTAAAACCATCTAAAATAGCCGCTTCAGTACCAATATAACCGGCTTCGTCAGGTGTTTTTGTTGTTGCCCAATAAGATTCGTAAGGAGAAACAACACGCTGTAGCGCATCACTCGTATAGCTTGCGCTATCCCCGACATTCCATTCAATAGGGATAATTTCTTCAATGGTTTTACCCGTTGAATCAACATCATATTGCACCCATGCATTTTGAGATTCGTCCCAATATGTTCCCATGTTCATATCAGCTTCTGAGAAATTTACAGGTGCATAATAGTTTTTAAACGTAATTTGACGACCATTAACTTCAACAATCACAAATGAAATTTTGTTTGATTTTTCATACTTAGTTAAATCTTTAGTGTATTGACTATTTGTTCCTTCGTAGTCACCTACTTGAGCAAAATTATCCTGTGCTAAACCCGTTTCATATTTATCATGAATACCATAACGGTTGTTATACGCTTTCCAAGATGCATTACCGGCAACAATTTGTGTAAAGCCAACCGATGGATTCGAATTATCTGGATGAATTAAACTACGTGAATATTGATGATCGTGCCCAGCAATATAGTTAACTTTATATTCACTCAATAAATTAAGCACATTATCCATTAAACCAGGTGAAGACTCATCTTGCAGTTGTAAATAACCTAATTGCCCAGTATCAAGTCCTAATATGCCTGGCTCAGTTTCATCCTCATCTCCACTTGTACCATCACTTTTTAATGAACTAATATAGTCAAAATATTCATCATAATTATAAACAGACGGACGCTTTTTAGTTGACAAAGCTTCGTGACCAAACATAACAATATGATCAACCGTAGTCCCTTTTGTTTCTAAAACATTTTTTAACCAATCGTAAATAAGAAGCCAAGTACCTTCATAGTTAACAGACACTAAATCACTGGCATAAAAGTCTATAGCAATAAATAGGGTATTGTTTTGAACGGTATAGTACATAAGATCTTCAATACCTTCGTAACCGACTATTTCGCCACTTTCTAACCCTTTGCTTAACAGTTTTCCTGGGTATTGTTGGTATAAATTGTACCCTTGATCGTATTGCTGTGAATCGGCATCGGTATAAGCATCAATACCATTATCCATGTTATTAACAGAGCGATTATCTGTCGTATCCACTGAAGTAGTAAACCAACTTAGCCAATCATAACCGTCTACAATTTCGTGATTACCACGCACAGGTAAAACAGTCATTCCGGCTTCGCTTAACGGTGTGCCTACTTTATCCATCCATTCAACATATTCGTTTTCTGTACGTACATCAGTCATATCGCCAACTGCGAGTACAACTGAAACCCCCTCTTCTTTTATTTTAGAAACAATAGGGTCAACTAATAAAGCAGGAAGATGTTTAAAATCATAAGGCGTATCAGCGCGTTCGCTACTTGCGACTTCAACAGGCACGTCGCCGGTAGCAAGAGGCTCTCCATTTTCATCAACAAAAATAGCGTTATACGGGTCAGACACGTCAATCTTCCAACCTTCACCATCAAAAATGTCATCATTATTAACGTCATATCCAATATCGACAGATAACGTTATACCACTGTCTCTTATACACAAGTCTTTTAATATCGATAAGTCTGTGATCTAATCGGTCATCATCACTCATAGATTTATCGTATGCACACAAACACTTCTGAAGAATGGGCTCAATTAATTTTTGGTAACGCTAATTTAGGAGATCCGAGACGCACCCGACGATTAGCTCTGCTAGCAAGCGATATGGCTGAGAATGCAGACAGCTCAATTGTTAAGGCTTCTGATACACCCGCAAAAATTGAAGCCGCTTACCGTTTCATTAGAAATGAGAAAATATCCCCTCAAGCGATTGCCAATTCAGGGTTCTCACAAACGAGTGAAGCGGTAAAGCAGCTGCCTTTGGTTCTTGCTATCCAAGATACGACAGGATTGACATTTAAACACAGTGTTTGCAAAGAATTAGGCGATGTGAACTGTTCAAATACATTAGGAAAACCATCAAAAACAAGAACGCTATATGCGCATTCAACTTTAGCAATTGATGCAGAGACGGAGCACGTTATTGGTTTACTCGACCAGTACTATTGGTTTAGGAAATCAAAGGTTAAAGGGACTAAAGATCAACAACAGCAACGCCCTTACGAAGAGAAAGAAAGCTATCGCTGGCAACAAACATTAATGGATATAAAAAACGTACAGGTGAATTATCAAATATACTTAACGTCTGCGACAGAGAAGCTGACATTTATGAATACATGACTTACCAAAAAGATGAAGGGCATCGATTTTTAGTCCGAGCAAAAGAAAATAGAAAATTAATAGAGCCTCAATGCAATCTTAATCAGTTAATAGAAACAGCGCAGGGTCAGTGTTGTTACACTATTAATATAGCGCAACGTGCGGGCAGAAAAGCGCGTCAGGCTCGAATTACATTGAGTTATCAACCTATAATTCTCGCCAAGCCTAAGCGAGTTCAAGGGAAAGAATCAGCGACATTGAGTGTCAATGTCATTGTCTGTCAGGAAAAAGAAAGTACGCAAAAAAATCCATTATGTTGGATTTTATATACGACAGAGCCCGTAAACACAGCAGAAGATGCCCAGAAATTAGTAAGATATTATGAACTGCGCTGGCGTGTAGAGGAGTTTCATAAAACATGGAAAACAGATGGAACCGAAGTAGAAAATTTACGTTTGCAGCACAGTGATAATATTTTACGAATTGCGATCATTAAAGCGTTTATTGCTGTCAGGTTATTACAGCTGCAAAATATGGCGCAAAGGAGTGAATTAGACAAAGAAGTGAGATGTACAACTTGTGTTAAAGAGATGACGTGGAAGTTACTATGGGCAAAGGTTGAAAAGGATGTGTTGCCGGATAAAGTACCGTCTCTTCATTGGCTATACTATAGTTTAGCGAAATTGGGAGGGTGGTATGACAGTAAAAGAAATGGTCGAGTTGGCGTAAAAGCACTCTGGAAGGGGTGGCTGAAATTAGCCGCAATGGTCGAATCTGCCGAATTGTTAATATCAATTCAGCAGGCAGAAAAGTTGTGATCAAGAGACAGCGTTATACCATCGTAGGTATGCGTAATTGTTTGTTTATAATCATCATCATCTCGGCCTTGCGTATCGGGTATAACAGCAAAACGCCAAACATTATCACTATTATTTTCTGCAAGTTTATTAGCCCCTTGCGTCAGAGTTGTACTTACCGTAGTTTCATTTTCAACTTGATCGGAATTTTCTGCTGAATCTAAATTATCAGAACCACACGCAAAAAGAGCATTTGAAATAACAACTATTAGAGCGGTTTTGGTTAAAGCCTTCATTAGGGTATTTACCTATTATTTAATTATAATTTTATGGCAACTTAGCTTCACAGCTGCCAAATAGAAATAATGTAAATAAGGTACAGAGGAAATATTACAATTTTATGGAAATATAAATTAACAACAAAATAAACCAAACTGCCACTCTAATTATTAATGATATAAAAAGTGAAAACCAATCAGTAAATAATTAAGATATAGATAATAAATCAATAGGTTGCACTATCTTCAATGGTAGAGAGAATATTTAAACTTTAGAAAAGGGTAAAAAAAGGTCTTAGGGTCGTCTCTTACATTTAGCCACTTTTTTTAACGCTTGCGGTATTCAGTCAAACTTCGGAAAAGGCGAAAACCAGACACTGAAAAAAAGTTAAATTTATTCCTACTTCTTTGAGTAGTAGCCTAATTTTGTCCGATAACATTATTAAATGCCGTTTTGGGGCAAAATAACATGCTTAATTCCTAGCTGTTTTAATTACTTGTTTACAAAGGTAATTATTGGTGAAATTATCAGGGTATGTAATATATGCCGTTTTGGTCTGTTATAAACCACCATAATGGTGTTCAATAAGCTGTTAGTGAGCAAAGGAAATATGCGCGTAATCTTCATGATTTGTATTCTCTCATTTATAACTTCATGCAGTAGAGAAGTTCATTACGCAGTAGATGGTTTTTTCTTTTCCGTTAAAGGTTTAACAAAGACCGAATTAATAGTCGTACTGGATAGTTTCTCTGAATCTGAAAATTTTGATAAATTGTCTGAAGGTGGGGACAAAATGCTGCCTGAAGTTAAAATTAACTTTATGATGGCAGCGTACAAAAACGAACATGGATATGGGTTCTTAGTTAACAACGTTTTAAATAAAAGCTGTTTTTCAGTGGCAACTTATGACAAAAAGCACAATGGAGAGTTTTTTGCCAAAGAGTTGTCGGCAAAATTAACGGAATTATTAAAGCAAAAATACAAAGGTTCACTTATCTTGTATGCTGATAAGTATTGTGAAATAGCTCACTAACAAGTGACTATGGTGTCAATTCCTAATTTCAAACCATTTTAGGATCCCACATGACACCATCTCTCACCATAGAATTTATGATTACTATAAGCTTTCTTATACAGGCAATAATAGCCACTTTTTTAGGTTTCCCTGCCGCGACTAGCCGATGATAAATAGCTTTAAATTTAAGGTTGCATTGGATAGCTGACATCATTGCTATATACATTGCGGTTCTAATTTTTGGTCGTCCACCTCGTATCATCCGTTTACCCTGATAAGCACCACTTTCTCGATTAAATGGTGCAACACCAACTAGTGATGCAGCCTCTTTATTGTTTACACACCCAAGCTCAGGCATGTCACTAAGTAAGTTAAACGCGACAACATTACCAACGCCAGGCACACTTTGAATAATGTCATTCTTGACACTATATTCGTCACATTCTTTGATGAGTTTTTGTAGTTTCAAATCTACTTTTTCAATCTGATTTTTTAATGCCGTTAGGATAGGTTTTATTAGTGATGATATTGTTTTTGGCATTATCTGTGAGCGATTTTTCTCCATCGTTTGCATATCCATTAACTGCCTTCTTCTAGAAAGTAAATCACTCATCAAGCGCATCTGCTCTGGCTTTAAAGAAGAGAGTGGTGGCTTTATTGCTTCACCAAAATGAGCGATGAGTTGCGCATCAAGTTTATCTGTTTTTGCTTTTTGGCCAATAGCGCCTGCGAAACGTTTAATATTAACGGGATTAGCAACAACGAAAGGGATATTTGCTTCAGCACACGCCATAATAAAGGGGTGTTCAAGGCGCCCAGTTGCTTCAATAGTAACACGCGTTATTGGGTGCTTTTTTAGTGTTTTTATAGCGTGTTTAATGCCGCCGTCATTGTTTTCTACGGTGAAATATATATCTAACGGTCGGATGTAAATATCGAGTTGAGTTTTACCTGTATCGACACCGACGTTAATTTCATTTTGATTATTGAGTGTATTCATAATAAGCTGACTCTGCCTTGCGATTCGGGCTCGAGGCCCCGTTGACTATCCGAGTTTAATGCTTGGAGTTTATACAGCGTTCTTTCTTGTTACCGGTCTCTCAATAGAGGAGCCTTCAATCAATCGAACTACTGTATAAAAGGCTTTGGTTGCAGCCAAAGCTTGGGCCTCACATTACCCGAAC
>NZ_AUTQ01000110.1 GCF_000498095.1 Pseudoalteromonas sp. TB64 | reverse complement strand
CCAGGCAGAATTTGCTCAGCGAAATTGATAGGAATGAATTTATTTTGACAGGATAAGTCAGGCTTGTAGTTAGCCATAACAGTTTACCGTGGGTGAATAATATCTATTAGATCACAGCGAACAGATGGATTCAAGGTTAAAAAGCAACCAATCAAGAATAGTTGGATACGTTCCTAAAAAGAGTAATTCTACAGCCTCAACGCCGCAATAAGCGGAAATTATTATAAGTCCGTAGCTATACGCTTGCAATGTTTGTCTTCAAAGGGTTTATTAACTTCAATTAATGCACCAAATATATGGTTTGATATAGAGTCATAAAAAACCATATAGTATTGCTCTTTATTCAATTCAACTCTGAATATTTTACAATCAGCCTCTCCCTTACCTTTCCAAGCATCAACTAATTGCTTTGATTGCATTATTTTTTTAAGGATAAACTTGCTTTGTATGAATTGTCGCTCTAATACTGAAATTTTGCTTCTGATAGGTAGCAAGAAGCATCTGCACTTTATAGCGTCACTATCACGAATTGTTAATTGATATGCCCCTGAACTCAAACCTTTAGATATATCTTCAGCCTCTGCAAAGTCTGCATCTTTCAACTTTTCGATTACATCATCAAATGTCACGTGAACCTCGGGGACTTATAACGCCCCTCTTGAGCGCCTTGTATGGATAATAAACCCATAAATTAATTAATACTTTAACCAAGTTCGGGTAATGTGAGGCCCAAGCTTTGGCTGCAACCAAAGCCTTTTATACAGTAGTTCGATTGATTGAAGGCTCCTCTATTGAGAGACCGGTAACAAGAAAGAACGCTGTATAAACTCCAAGCATTAAACTCGGATAGTCAACGGGGCCTCGAGCCCGAATCGCAAGGCAGAGTCAGCTTATTATGAATACACTCAATAATCAAAATGAAATTAACGTCGGTGTCGATACAGGTAAAACTCAACTCGATATTTACATCCGACCGTTAGATATATATTTCACCGTAGAAAACAATGACG
>NZ_AUTQ01000109.1 GCF_000498095.1 Pseudoalteromonas sp. TB64 | reverse complement strand
TAACCTCGCTTACCTGTATTTCTAGAAAGCTCTCTTGAAATCGTAGATTGCGATAAATTAGTTAGCTCAGCAATACTTTGTTGCGTAAAACCACTTTTCTTTAGAACGGCGATCTGGCATCTTTGCGCATAGGTCAGTTGTTTGTAATGTCTCATTGTAAAATCTCTTGCCGGAGAAAAAGCAGTTAGCTTATGAGCAACTGACCACTTAATCTAGCCAAAACAAGTTATGCACTTACAATTTGAATCTAGGTATTTTAAATACTTACCTATTTTTTTAGATTAAGTTATACGACAGTAGCTAAAATGACCAATACATACTTAAAATATAATAAATTAATAAAAATCAAAAGCTAACAACATATGACAGCTCACCTGTCATATGCCAAAATACATACTGGCGTACAGCTGACGGCGTAAATAACAAAAACAAACGCTAAATTAGCATCATCAACTCAACAAGGATAACGATGATGAAAAACGATATATTAAATACAAGAAAATTAGGTTACAAATTTTACTTTCAAGATGGCGACAATCAAATAGCCTGTTTTGGCAGCTACTTTACAGGCAAAGAAGAAATCTACGTAAACGACGATTTAGTTAGTAGTAAACGTAGTATTGGCATAAAAAGCACGCATAGATTTGAATTTAAAGAGCATAGTTACCAAATTAGATATGACATGAAAAACATTTTTACTGGCAAACTAGAATGTACTTTTTTTAAAAATAATGAGCAAATAAAACAACAAGAACAAACTTTACTTCCTTTTATTAAGGATCCGAAAAGAGCCGTCCTATTTTTTTCTGCCTGTGTACTAGCCGGATACTTGGGTGGGTATTTAACCTTTGCGCTAATTGACTTAGTGGTAGGTAAATAAACGCATGCAACTTAATCCTAAAACAATAAAAGAACTTAGGCAGCAATTTAATTGGACGCAACAGCAACTTGCCGATGCCTGCGATGTAAGCTTACGTACCGTTCAGCGTGTAGAAAAAGAAGGTGCGGCATCAAAAGAAACCACAATGGCTTTATGCGCAGTATTTGAAGTGCGCCAAGGCGAGCTTATAAAATTGGACGACTTAGAAGTAGATGAAACAGTTAAAGCCCAATCAACGCAAAAGTTTATTGTAGCTATTACTATAAGCTCTTTAATAAGCTTTACACTCGGTGTTGGCTGTATGCTATTAATAACGAGCTTATGATATTAGTAACGAGCTTATTTTATTAGTAACAAGCCTATGCTTTGACTTAAAGTATTAATATAAAAATGCCCCAGAGCTTTAAAGCACTGGAGCATTTTTTATACGTTTAAAGATAGTTTAAACAGCTTAAATTATTGAAATACTTTATCGACTTTCATCACTTCAATATTGTTAGCAGGAATTGCTAATTTATAATCAGCAATTACTTTATCCTCAGCAACCAACTCAGCTGGTTTTTCTGTGTTGTAAATCATTGGTGATGTTTGCTGAGACGCTAAACGTTTTTGCATATCAGCGCCGTCACCAGTTATAAACACATATTGAACATTGTCTGTTTGTAAGTTTTCTTTAATAACGCGATTTACATCAGCAACGTTTAGCGTTTTAAGTTTGTTAGTGACGTAACTTACAAAGCTATCTGTATTGTAAAATTCGCTATCAAGTGCGTATCCTAGTTGGCGATTTTGACTTGCTACCATTTGCGGCACAAAGTTAATTAAAAAGTTACGCGTAGCTTCAAAGTCGTCTTCGCTCATACCGTTTTTAATTAGCTTATCTAGCTCAAATAAAGCCGTACGAGTTGCAAAGTGCGCATCGTTATTAGAGCGAAGTGGGCGTAACCACACTTGAAATATTTGCTCAGAGCGCCCTAGGTTTGCATCAGGCTTAGTTTGAAACATACCACGTGGAAAGTATTCAATGTATGCGTAATCGCCATAGTTCATGCCGCGAGTTTCACGAATGCGTTCATATAAAAAGCTGTTAGAACTACGGTGCTCACCAAAGTACGAACGCACAAGCCAAAGGGCTGTCCAGTCTTCGCTGCTTCTTATTGTATCAATAGGAAAGCCAAACGATACTGCAGTCGATTGCGCAGACTTTTCTACAATAGTTGCATGATGACCTTTAAGCTCTGGCGCATCAGGAATACTTAAACGGCTTTGCTCACCCTTTGGTAGCGTTGCAAAATCGCTCATCATTTTAGCTTTAAGGTTTGCAGGTACAGCCCCAATTAAGCCAACCGTGAGTTTAGATTGCGTAAGCTCACTGTTATAAAATGCTTTAACATCATCCAGCGTCAGCGCTTCTAAATCCGAAATATCACCGTAATTGTAACTTTCGTAAGGATGATTTTTATAAAGCGCGCTGTATAGCACTTCTTTGCCTAGCTCTTCATCGTTAGATGCTTTTAAGCCTGATTTAATACCGTCAATCATTTCTTTTTTAAGGCGTTTAAAGTCGTCATCTCTAAAACCTGGGTTTAGTAATTGATCGCTCACAAGTGCATACCACTGCGCCGCGTTATCTTTATGAATACGCCCTTGAAACGACAGCATTTCTTTATCTATTTGATAACCAAAACTACCCGCAAGCGGATAAAGTGCTTTTTGAATATCTTTATAGCTTGTCGCCTGCGAGCCACCTTTTGCAAGCATAGCCGCAGTTAACGCAGCAACGCCTTTTTTGCCTTGAGGGTCGGCAGCCGCACCGGTATTGAATAAAAAGTTAACATCAATTAATGGTGAACTATTGGTTTTATCAAGCACTTTAAATACAGGTGCCGCAGGTGCTTGCTCAAGCTTTGCAGTAAGTGCATTTAAATCAACTTCTTGCTCAAACCCTGGGGCTTTATCAAGTGCCGACATCGTTAATGTGGTACGGGCGTTATCGGTAAAGTATTTATTAGCAACGGCTTTAATATCTGCGCTGGTAATGTTATCTGATGATTTATAAAGCTGGTTTATAACCTCTGGATCGCGCTCAAAGTGCATGTAGCTGGCAAGGGTTGATGCAATCGCTTGCGACGAATCAAGACCATTAATAAAACTGTATTTAAGGTTTGATTTTAAATCACTCAGCTTTTGCTCATCAACAAGCTCAGTGCGTGCTTTTGCATAAGTGCGGTTAATAGCATCGCGTGCAGTGGCTAAATCGTCTGCGCTTTCTACTTTAACAAATACGTGTAATAAACCCGGATCTTTAGTCTCTGGGTTATAGGTAAACATTTGGCTGGCAATTTGTTTGTCGACCACTAGCTCTTGGTATAAATCTGAATTGTTTGAAAAATAAAGTTGTGATATTAAATCAAGTGCCGCTCTGTCTTTTTTGGCAGGCTTCCACGCAGCGCCTTTGTAGGATACAAGTAACCAATGCCCTGGTAGCGCTTCATCTTGCTGGTGCAAATATTTTGGTGCTTGTTGAACAGGCTCTGCCTTAATGTCAGCAACGTAGTTACCTTTTTTCCAGCTGCCCCAATGCTTTTTAACCATTGCCATTGTTTCTTCTGGCTCTACATCGCCCACAATTACCAGCGATACATACTCAGGCTTATAAAATTTAGCAAAAAACTCTTTACCGTACGCCATTTGATCAGGCATCGCTTCTATGTCTTTAAAAAAGCCCATAGTGGTGTGTTTATACGTGTGCTTATCAAACGCTTCTTCGCGTACAGCGCTTAATAATTTACGAACTGGGCTCGCGTTGTTTTTTAAGTACTCACCTTTTACCGTTTGTGCTTCGGTTCTAAATTGCTCTTCGGTGTAGGTTAAGTTTTGAAAAATATCAGCTTCAAGCTCAAGTACTTTATC
This sequence comes from Pseudoalteromonas sp. TB64, assembly GCF_000498095.1. Lineage (GTDB taxonomy): Bacteria > Pseudomonadota > Gammaproteobacteria > Enterobacterales > Alteromonadaceae > Pseudoalteromonas. Next base: position 8,517 of record NZ_AUTQ01000109.1, on the reverse strand, counting down.
AAGATGCTGCTTTGAAAAATTTAAATGGTAGTTGGTGTAATCGTTTGTTGTGTACGCGCGGTTATCAACACCTGAATTTTTTAATATGTCTGAATACACATCTTCAGGATATTTTTGTGAGCCTTTAAACATCATGTGTTCAAAAAAGTGAGCAAAACCTGTTTTGCCCTCTTCAACTTCGTTACGCGATCCAACCGATACCGGAATTTGCAGCGACACGACATCGGGGTAATCGGTTTTAACAACCATTACGCGTAAGCCGTTTTCTAGTTCTTCAATTAAGTAATCTTGTGAAAAAACACGATCATCAGCTTTATTTACTTGTTCTTGTTGTGCTGTTGTTTGCGTGCTTTGGTTTTGCTGCATGGCGCAACCGGTTAACGCCAGCGATACCGCTAAGCTGGTTGCTAATAATTTAAATTTCATTGTTGTCCCTTTTTAAATTGAGCAAATTTATTGTTAGGTTATTAATACGATTATGCCTTAAAGCTAGTAAATGTAAGAGCTTTAGCCCATTTTTTATGTAAACAACTGTGTCAATCAGCCAGTTTATTAAATTATCAGTATGAATATTCCTCACCTAAGTTGAAAAACTTTCATTAAATAAATCTATCTAGACGTCTAAATGGCTGTTATATTAAATCCATCAACACGCACTTGGCTGGAATGAGGATTATGGCTTTATCATTAAAAGAGAAAATAGAGGACACCAAACAAGGTGTTTATCTTATTGGTACTACGCCGCCTAAAATTGGCACCGATAAAGCGCAATTAAAAATCATTGCAGAGAAGCTATTGGGTCGCTTACACGAAATTGAATACGACGGCGTAATAATTTACGATATTCAAGACGAAAGCAGCCGTACAAATCAAGATCGCCCATTTGCGTTTAAACAAACCGTTGATCCGCGTGAATACAGCCATTTAATTCGTAATTTATCTGCACAAGATGTGATTACTTATAAAAGTGTGGCGCAGCGTGGCGTAGGCGAATTTAAAGATTGGCTAAGTGAAACTAAAAACGACTACGATTTACAAAATGTTGTTTTAGTAGGTAGCCCGTCATCGGTAGGCGATATCAAGTTAAGCCTGCCTGACGCATATAAAGCATTGGCTGAGCAATCAGATGATTTCTTTTTAGGTGGCGTTACTATTGCTGAGCGCCATTCAAGTAAACGAAATGAGCACGAACGATTAATAGAAAAAACAGCACAAGGTTGTCAGTTTTTTATATCGCAAGCTGTTTACGACGCACAAGCGACTATAGAGCTAATTACTAGCTACGCACGTACATGTAAAGCACAGGGTATTACACCTCAACGTATTATATTAACGTTTACACCGTGCGGCGGCGAAAAAACCTTAGAATTTATGCAATGGTTGGGTATCTCAGTGCCAGAGGCAACTAAATGGCGCATGCTTGATGCAGACAATACATTAAGCGAATCAGTACGTATTTGCCGCGAAAACCTCGACTTAATACTTAAAAGCTGTGCGCATTTAGATGTACCGCTGGGCCTAAATATTGAAAGCTTAACAAACCGTAAAGAAGAAATTGACGCGTCAATTAACTTATATCGTTTATTAAAAGCCATTATGGAATTAAACCTTGCGGAAAAGCTAATAGCTTAAAGGCTAGGTAAGAGCTAATTAACACCCTTCTTGGCAAGCCTCATGGCTTGCTTTTTTATGTCCATTCTTTGAAAAATAAATTAATAAATACAAGTAAAAATATTCAGCTTAAGCTATTTATTGAAGGTGTTTTTGGTTATTACTCTCAAGCCTTTTTAAGGCAAACCCCATAGAGGAGCACATAACACCAAAAATTATTCCCTCATTAGATATAAATCTAAAGTGAGGAAAAGCATCAAATAAGCTTATTATGACTAGAGATACAATAAAGCCGATACCTGAATACATAAACCAAACTCTTGTAGTTAAGTTTATAAAAAAATTTCCCTTTCTATGTTGAACTTTACATAGATAAATTTGATAAGAGGTAGCTTTTCTTACGTTTTATCTACATAAAGTAAATAATTAGACTTCTCAATATTTTGAATTTAATCTGCTATTCAACTGAATATAAAGATAATAAATAATAAGCTACTTACTCTTAACAAGCCTATTACTGTACAAGTCTGCTACTGGAAAAATCATTTTATAATCGTCCCAATTTAAATTCCCATCTACAATTTTATAATTGAGAAAATGCCTTCTCTGTTTATAAATATCATAATCTGGGTGCCCAACAGAGAAAATAAATGGATGAAAATCAACCAAACATTTATGCCCATCACTAAAATATATCTCTAAAATATGATCAGCTATGGGTTTTGAATTAATTATCGATAATTCCAGCATTAAGCTCCTTTTTACATTTTAGCTTTCATAAATCAGATTCAAGTACACTATCAATGCCTTCTCGCATATCAATTGATAAATGATATCGTTCTGATTCTTCATCGAGCTCAAGCACAACAAACCCACAATTAAAAAACTTTTCAGCTTCTTCATATTGCTCATACGACCAATGAAAATAGCGCATTAAAAAGACTAAAGCTGTAATACCATGTGTACTAATAACAAGACTATCGGTCCAATTATCTTGAGAAAAATCGCGATACAGCGTTTCTAAAAACGTAGAAATTCGATCATATACATCTGCACCTGATTCACCATTTTCTATACGATAAAAAAAGTAACTATGCCTTTTGCGATCTTCATATTTAAGGCGAGCCTCATCTTGCGTATAAAAATTCCCCCAATCTTGTTCACGTAATCTAGGATCTTCTTTATATTTAATATTACTTTTTAGCTCAGAGGTGATTAGCTCAGTTGTTTGCCTTGCTCTGTTATAAGGTGAGGACCACACAGTTACATTTTTATTTGCTAGCAGTTCGTTTAGTTTTACACCCGTTTTTATACATTGCTCTTTACCTGATTCAGTTAAATTAACTAAATGATCAGGAGTATGCTCATACATCCCTTTATCTATGTTTGCTTGAGATTGCCCATGACGAATAATAATAATCTGCTTAGGCTTCATTACGCCCTCCATGCTCTATAATAAATATCTAAATAAGCTCTTGATGAATGATTAAAACATAAAAAAGAACTTATTATTTTAAGGTTATTTCAGAAGAATTTAACCACTGGGCACATAATATTCAATCCCTAATTGATGTAGTTACATTAATTAATAAGTTAAAAGGAAACAGTGATAAATACAATTTTTCATAATACCTTTTTTGCTAATTAAAAATGAATTGAGTAAAATCAACTCAAACTACGTAATTAAATTTTAAACTATTCTTATTACTGCGCTTTTTTAGCAAGCTTGTACGCTTGTTTATTTTTATACATTGCATGGTCTGCATCATTTAATAGCGCTTCAAAGGGCTGCTTTTGTTTATCAGTAAAACTGTAACCAATACTGAGCGATAAATCGCACACATTCTCTTTAAGTAAAGCTTTTGAGTACTCAGAGGATATTTTATCCATGATATAGTTAATTTTACTCTTATCGCTTACTTGCATCACCGTAACAAACTCATCGCCACCTAATCGCCCTACTATATCGGCATTTCTTAAGTGAATTTTTAGGGTATCTGCCAATATAATTAAGGCTTTGTCGCCAACTTCATGCCCACAGGTATCGTTTAATTTTTTAAAGTCGTTTATATCAATAAACATACAACACACATCAAACCCTAAACGCTGCGCTAAGTTAAGCTTTTGCTGAGCAAGTAAACTCAGTGCTCGACGATTATAAATATTCGTTAATGAGTCTAACATGGCTATTTCGCGCATTTGCTCATAACTATAAACAAGCGCTAGATCGTCTTCAATTAAATCGCGTAGTTGTTCTATGAGTTCAAAATATTCATTGGTATAGCTTGTTTTTTTAGTACCTTTTAAGCATAAAGTGCCAAACATTTCGCCTTCTGGCCAATGAATTGGTAAACCTGAGTAGGATTCGATGCCCTCATCAATCACTTCTGGCAAGGTATTCCATAAATCGTTTTTACTTGCATCATTAACGTATAAAGTATTATTAGTTTCAGCTACATGGCGACAAAAAAGAGGTGTTTGAGGAGGGAGTATTGGATTAGTTTCAAAATTAGAGTTTCCTTCGTTGCTTTTAATGACAACGCGATAGCCTTTACTTGTTACCTGAACTATATAACCCGACGGGGCTGAAAAAAGCCCCGTAATAAGGTCTATGGTTTTTTGCCATTTATGCAGTGATATTTGGCCATCCACACCAGAGAATGCCCATTGATCAATTTCAAACATTAACTTTACCTCGGCTATATATTAGCTTCAGTATAGGCAAGAAAACATATCAAAAGCTATTATTTACGGCGTCTACTTGGTTCTCTTTTTCCGGTAATACGCTTTTTATCGCGATCTTTTCGCGACTTATTCGTGTTTTTACGGTTATCTTTTGGCTTTTTATTAGGATCGGGCTCGTAGCCTTCTAACCATTGCGGTGTTAAGCGCGTATCGAGTAGTACTTCTATTTCTTCAAGCAACCATTGCTCATCAATACTAACCAGCGACATAGCAAGCCCTTGCTCGCCTGCACGCCCTGTACGCCCAATACGGTGTACGTAATCTTCTGCTATGTATGGCAGTTCAAAGTTAATTACATATCTAAGTGTAGAAATATCTAAACCACGCGCGGCTACATCGGTTGCAACAAGTACACGTGTAATACCATCTTTAAAGTTTTGCAGTGCGCGGTCGCGCGCACCTTGTGATTTATCGCCATGGATTGACTCGGTTTTTAAACCGTCTTTACACATTTCTTTAGCGAGCTGATCAGCCATTTGTTTTGTGCGAGTAAAAATAAGCACTTGGCGCCAGTTTTTCATGCCTATCATGTGCGAAACAAGCTCGCGTTTGCGATCCTCATCTACCGAGTAAATAATTTGTTCTACTTCAACGGCTGCTGAGTTACGTTTATCTACTTCAATGAGCTCTGGATTTTTTAGTAACTTTTTACTGAGCTCAAACACACTGTCATCAAACGTCGCTGAAAATAGTAAGGTTTGGCGATCGCCAGGAATATGGCGCAATATGCGTCTTATTTCGTCAATAAAGCCCATATCAAGCATGCGGTCGGCTTCATCAAACACTAACGAATCTACGCTTGAAAGTACCACACTGCCTTTAACTATGTGATCGAGTAAGCGCCCAGGCGTTGCCACAATAACTTGAGCCGTTCTAAGGGCTTTTATTTGTGGCCCAATACTTGCGCCCCCATAAGCTAAAGCACCATTTATATTGGTGCCTTGTGCGTACTTTTCAAAGCTTGCAAATACTTGCTGAGCCAGTTCTCGTGTTGGCGTTAAAATTACAACACGAGCAATGCCTGGTTCATCTTTTTTAGGTGTATTTAAAAGCTTATGTAACAGCGGTAAAACAAAAGCAGCTGTTTTACCTGTGCCTGTTTGTGCACTGCCCATTACATCACTTCCGGCTAAAATAGGCGGAATGGTTTTAATCTGAATTGCGGTAGGTTGAGTGTAATTATTTTGCTCAATCGCAGTTAATAATAACGGGTCGAGATTAAGTGATGAGAACGTAGTGGCAGACATAGGCTTAGCTTTAAAATAACAAAGAGCGCTATTGTACGCACATTACTGTACTGCGTAAATTAACCAGCCCAGAAAAGTGTTTTATCGTGGTTGCTCATTTTCGCTTTAGCGCTAAAAACAATAAAAACCCAATAAAAAAGGCGCTAAATAACAAATGTATTTAGCGCCTTTTTTTAATTTAATACAATTTTAAGCGGGTTTTAACGTCGCTTTACGTTCGTTGTAAAACGCGATTAAATCGTCAACTGTTGCTTGGCAGTATTCGCGAATACCCGAAACCACCATGTGCTTTTCACCACTACCCACTTTAACGCCGTTTTCTAACAGGTTAAAACGTAGTGTAATTTTTCCGCGCTTACCGGCGTACTCAAAACTAGGCTCTGCAAATTCAAGTGTCGGCGCTGTAATATCAAGGTTATCAAGATTGATAAGCATTGATTCGTAAATTACCATCGGACGTGTGGGGTTTATCATTACCTCCTGCTTGCCCATTAATGGAATAATTACATGCGGAAAAGTTGTACCAGAAAACTCAACATAATTCTTTATTAGGCTATTAGTTAGTGCTGGGCATTTGCTGGTTTTACCTTCACGCTTTACCTTTAATATTACTTTTTCGCCATTGGTTACATCAAACTCATCCGCTTCTTCTGGAAAGTTTAGCTTCGTGTTTTCGTCAACCATACCGGCAAAGGTAAATTCCATTCGCTCGCTAATACCGTATCGGTCTAGCACTAATGAAAAAAGTAAGTCTCCTGGCGCGCAAAACTTTTTAGCATCTTTGTCATGGAGTGGATTGTAATCGTCAGCAACAAACTTGGCAAAACGACAACCTTGCTCACGAGAGATAGAAACATAATCAGCATGCTGCTGAAAAAAAGGACTTAACATAGTGTGTTCACTGCTTAAACTGCTTATAACCTAGCTATACTACCAGAAAAAAAATAGAGAGAGGTCGAATCTGTTAGATTAGTTAAAATATAGCTAGGGCGTGTTGATCTTTGGTGGGTGAATTTGCAGCAGTATGTTTGGTTTTTAGGCAAGGCGGAGCCTATGTAGTGTGGTTATTCCCCATGAATAGGCGATAACGCAGCATAAATACCAAACGTGCGCTGCCCTTTGGGTTCTTTCTAGGGACGATTAACTCTTTGTTGCTCGGTTTTTACTTAGCCCACTAGGTTACAAACCTCGCGCCGCGATTTAATCGCCCCTAGATTGAACAAATTTCAATCCACAAAGTTCAACACGCCCTAGAGTGAGTTGTTCTTTGGTGACTTAATTTAAAGTAGTATGTTTGGTTTTTAGGCAAGGCAGAGCCTATAGTGTGTTGTTATGCCCAATAACTGTGAAATTAAACTAAACCACTAACTAAACTAGAAACTCACCTTAAGTAAATGGGTAAAAATTGTATTTAGGTGTTCGAAGTAATTTACATCGGTTTTAATTAATTTTATTAGATTTCTATGTACTCGACGAACCCATCAGAAATTGGGTCAATATCCAAAGTACAAGAATCAATACCGACAAATTCCCAGCCAGTATTCTTCTTTAGATAACCAATCATATAGCCAGCCATATCATCTGCAACAATTATAATATTTTCATTAATTAATTCGAGGTCCATTATTTCTGAAATTGGTATTGGACCAGAATAAACCATATATCCATTGCTAGATTCGCTAGCTGAATTTTTAGCAACCCAAGATGTGTAGTCATTTGGTAAGTCAGTATAATTTTCATTAGTTGTTATTTTTGACATGACGACACTCCAGAAATCTAACACTTTGCTAAGCGGCTAAAGATCGCTGACTAAAGTAGCGAGGAACGAGCAAAAGCCAACTTTTTTGTCCGTTTAAGCAACTTTTCAGGCATATTTTACACTTAACTTTGACCAGCTTTGATAAGTACCAACAGAATATAGCATACCGATACTTAAACATATTGCGGAGCTTACAAACCAAAATGTAATACTATTTTCAGGAAACATAGGTATTAACACAACGAATACTACGCCACGTAATACATAAATAGATGATATAAGAACTAAAGCTGTACGTAAAAACGGAAGTTTAATGATTAACCTTGCACCAGATAACCCATAAATAGACCAAATTGAAAGTACTAAAACCAAAACAGATGTAACAATAGTAGGATAAGATTCTCCTGTCTCTGCCATCATAGCCATTTGCTCACCGGCACCAAAGAAGCGATACCAATCACTACCAAATAAAATGCACCCTAGATGGGCTAAAGCAGCAACTGCACTGAAGAATGACCCCAACATAAGAGGTTTATTTATACTTGAATCTAACACAATACTTCCTGTATATACCTAACGAGACTATCGAATAACTCCAACAACCAAATTCAATTAAAAAACGAGTTCCTGTAATTAACTCTAATCGTTTTTAAAGCATTAGGTAATGCATTTGGACCTCATAAAACAGGCTGTTTTTATTTAAAAAGAGTAATTCTACAGCCTCAATGCCCCAATAAGAGGCTAAAAATTGTTTGCTAAAATGTGCAGCGAAGCGGAACCGAGCAAACTGTTTTTAGTCCTGCTTTATTGGCTTGTATGGATAATAAACCCATAAATTAATTATTATTCTAACCTGGTTCGGGTAATGTGAGGCCCAAGCTTTGGCTGCAACCAAAGCCTTTTATACAGTAGTTCGATTGATTGAAGGCTCCTCTATTGAGAGACCGGTAACAAGAAAGAACGCTGTATAAACTCCAAGCATTAAACTCGGATAGTCAACGGGGCCTCGAGCCCGAATCGCAAGGCAGAGTCAGCTTATTATGAATACACTCAATAATCAAAATGAAATTAACGTCGGTGTCGATACAGGTAAAACTCAACTCGATATTTACATCCGACCGTTAGATATATATTTCACCGTAGAAAACAATGACG
>NZ_AUTQ01000108.1 GCF_000498095.1 Pseudoalteromonas sp. TB64 | reverse complement strand
TAGGGGCTGTTGATCTTTGTAGTATATATATTAATCAGCCCACATTGGTAGCCACATCATAGTAAATGCTAAAGCGAGCATGGAATGATAATTCCGTTCAAGCTTTTCATACCTTGTAGCTATCCCTCTATATTGTTTGATCCGACCAAAGGCATTCTCAACTAAGTGCCTATATTTGTACATGCACCAGTCAATATCTTCATTACCCACTAAACTGTTATCCTTGCGTGGAATAACGGGTGTAGCGCTATTATCACGAATAAACTCTCTTAGTTTTTCACTATCGTAGCCTTTATCTGCGACAACCACATTACTCGTTGGGCAATTGTCTACAAGTGACTCTGCATGGACGATATCATGCGTATTTCCACAGGATAATTCATAATAAACAGGCAATCCTCCGCTATCTACTGCAAGATGAATTTTAGTCGAATTGCCACCTCGACTCTTACCGATTGATTCATTGCCAGCGGTTCTTGCACCGCAACTATGCTGGTGAGCCCTGACAATACTGCCATCAATAAAGATCCAATCCATATCAGCATAGTGGGATAACACACGAAATAATTCATTCAAAATATCTTTTTTGGACCATAAATTAAATCGTCTATAGATAGCACTCCACGAGCCGAAATAAGACGGTAAATCTCGCCAAGGAATACCGGTACGCATCTTATAGAGTATGCCTTCGAGCGTTTTTCTATGCTCAGGCTTATTATAAATTCGACCACTTAAGTGCATTACTTTTGATAAGACATTCCATGTCGCGTCTGTTAACATTAATCTTGGCATGAGGGTTCGGTGTAACGTTTTTTAGCGAATTCAATTATACCTTATCCTCATGCTGTTTGTTTTTTATACCGCAAAGATCAACACGCCCTAGTTTAATTATGGAAATAGTCATTTAGGCAATGTAAATGAATAATTATTATAATATTTTGGGCATCAGTCCAAGTGCTGAATCTGAAGTAATAAAAGCTGCATATAGAGCTTTATCAAAAAAATATCACCCTGATGTTTCCTCCTCTGAAGTATCTAAAGTTAGAATGCAGGAAATAAATGTAGCGTATGACACTCTTTCAAATAAGGCCAAACGAAAGGCCTATGATGATGAGTTAGCTAGTCGTGGGAGTTTTGATTTCACGCAAGAAAATAAGGGCCAAGGTACCTCGTTTGAATTTGAAAGTGATTGGTTATTAGCGACAGAGTACTACCCTGAAATAGAAGCAGTATTAGAAAGGTTAAATAAGTTTAGCTATGACTTAGGGATGACTTTCAAAGTTTACTTACTTGAGTGTAAATCATTTAATGAAGCTAATAGTATTGCTTCTAAAATGGAGGATAAATTCTTAAGGACTTATTTTGGTACGCACAATCAAGTTCAAGCGCTAGCAAGGCAAGTTATTGTCGAAAATCGAAGTGAAATAGCCGCAGAGCTAAATCAAGGAGTAAAGGTATTAGGTAATTCACAAGGCTCGTTAATTTTAAGAAGAGCAAAAGAAAAATACCCTGATTATTTTAAAGAGGATAAAAACACGGATTCTGATATACCTGCTTTAGTCACCGTACTTTTTATCATCCTGTGTATTTTTATTGCAATAGCCTGCTTTATGTAAAAGGCTATTCAATAATTTCTTATATTACAGTAATATGAGGGCTAAAATTGTACTCGATATGAGCTGTAAAATACTTGTGTGAAATCGACTTTATTAATTTAGATTTGATACTACTCAAACTTTTTAATTCTGTCGTGGCGGTAGCTTTTAGTTGAATAACTAGGCGTCATTGTGCTGGATACCGAGGCTTCTATTGATGCACGTAATCCATCAAGTAGCTGTACTTCGTTAGAGTGTTTAAGGTAGTCAATAATACCGTCGCTGAGAGATTCTATTATCTCTTTGGCTTTTCTAATTTTAAAGTGTGTGCCCTCAGCCAACTTTAGTAAATAAGACACGTCTGGAAACTCTTTGCTGTTAGCTAATTTGAGTGCCATTTTATTATCGATGGTTTCGTATATTTTTGTGTGTGTTATATCAAACGGTGGTGAGAGATATATGTTTTTCATATCAGGTGTATATTGCAAGGCAAAGTTTTTTAGATGCGCATCGCCGTTACCAATTAAGCAGGTAAATACAATGTACTTGTACATCCTTTCTACTTCGGCTTGGCTGTTTGTATATAAATAAGTCGCTTTGAGTAAGGTTTCGTAGCTGCC
>NZ_AUTQ01000107.1 GCF_000498095.1 Pseudoalteromonas sp. TB64 | reverse complement strand
CCGAAATACGGTAAGTACCCGCAGAGTGCCAAGTCATACGAATCATAAGACCACCATAGTGACCCCAATCAGCAGGCCACCAAGGTTGGCTGTCAGTCATTAATGCAATCATATCTTTTTTAAGCGCTTCAACATCCAGTGTTTTTACAGCTTCACGGTAATCAAAATCTTCTTCTAATGGATTTGTTTTAGTATCGTATTGGTGAAGAATATCTAGGTTTAGCGCTTTTGGCCACCAAACCTTATTTGCATCAGTTGATGTAGCACCGCCGTGCATTACTGGACACTTGCTATTAGACATAGATAATTTTTCCTACTTTAGAATGAAATAATTTCTTGTTCGCATCGGACTATGATGCGTCTTTAACAACACTATTACTTATTACTTATTATAAGTGAAATTGTTTGTTCCTAACATATAGATAGATTTTGCCTATCACTCCATTAAAATCAAACACCTAAGAAAGTGTGCATAAATGCTGTTACTTATATATAGCACACCAGAAAAGTTTATATACAAATAAACATTCTAATAAATAGATTGGTAGCAATTGAATTTAACCCCCTACTTTATTCACAGCCCGATATAGCGATTAATATTTAAACAACGAAGTGCTGAGCGCTTTCAAACCCCACCACCGCTAGCTACCAGCAATAATTAGCTATAGTAAAAACATGTTAAAGCTGAGCAATCCAGTACACCTTTTAGATAAAAATTGTAATCACTCAATAGAATATCTAAAACATGCCTGTAAAAATAAAACCCCTAGTCCAGTACCTTTTGCAACATAAGGTAAGGTCATAATTTAGAAGCTAAATTATATGAATAAATAATTTAAGCATATTAAAAATAATCTACTACAATAAGTTAATTAATTGTTACACCCATTACTAATGTGAAAGTTTGGGCTAGTAATATATTTAAAGGGTCATGAATGCATAATGTAGAAGGTTATATCGGAGATATATCATCAAAAATATAAAACAAATGAATATTTTTTTCGATAAAGAAATTCAAACAAACTTATATAACATAACAGAGCTGGTGTTGAATATTTTTGACGCTACAGGCTGCTCTATTGTTATAGAAACACCTCAAAGCCCAATTGAATTATGTCAACACGGTTCAAAAATAACCCTTACTAAAGATGATTTGGTGAATGACATACTTAATGAATCTATAATTAATGGTACATCTCTAGGTATTTCTGGTGATCCATTAAATGTAAATCCCAAAATTTTTAAGGTTGTAGCACCAATTATTTTGCCATCAAAGCTTAAATTTGGATGGTTAGTGTTCGAAAGGCAAAGTGATTTCCTACTAACAAAAAAAGAAACCTTAATATTAAGTACACTACAAAAAAACATTGTTAATCAACTAGTTCAGCAAAGCTCTATGCTAGAGAAAACAAAAGAACTAGAGCTACATTCGATGATTTCTAAATTAAATACAGATTTTATTTTTATAAAAAACGAAAACTTTAAATTTATATATATAAATGATGCATTTAAAGGTATTTACCCTAAAAAAATGCAAAGTAAAATAATCGGCTCTACTACGATTGAAGACTATGACGATGATGAAGCTAGAATATTTTTAACCCAAGACAAAATTGCGTTAGATTCCGGCATTAGTAAAATAGTTGAAAGCTTACATTTACCCAATGGTTCACACATTATTGTCGAAACAATTAAGCAACGTTTTGAAGATAACTCTGGCAAACGATACATTTTAGGTGTGTGTAGAGACATAACAGAAAAAGAAAACCTGATCACTAAACTGCAAAAGGCGAATAGTGAACTTGACGAATTTACAAGTATTGCTTCTCACGATCTAAAGTCGCCACTGAATGCAATCAAACGCTTATTAGAGTGGATTTCTGACGATTGTAAAAATTTACTTCCTGAAGAACATTTAGAAAACTTTCAACTAGTAATAAACCGCACTAACAGAATGCAAGTACTGCTAGAAGATTTACTAAGCTATTCAAAAATAAATAGCTGTGATTCGACCCGTGTAAGTATGTCTTTAATAAGTATTTACAGTGATGTAGCAGAAGCCCTAGAGATTCCATCAAACGTAACCGTTAATTTAAATACAAATAACGAACTGTTAAATATACCTGCAATACCTTTTAAAACAGTATTTCAAAATCTTATTTGTAATGCAATAAAACATAACGATAAAAAACATAGTGTTATAAATATTTCGCTACTTCCCTCTCAAGATTATTACATAATTAAAATAACAGATAATGGACCAGGAATTGACCCTAAATACTTTTCACTTATTTTTAAATTGTTTCAGACTTTACAATCTCGTGATGACATCGAGGGAAGCGGTATTGGGCTTTGCATCGCAAATAAACTTATTGTTAATTATGGCGGCAAAATTGAAGTAGCCTCTGATGGAAAACTTGGCAGTACATTTACTATTTATTGGCCAAAAATTTAGTTATGGAATTATCTATTAAAAATAAATTTTATCTCGATGCCGCTCTTCTAAGGAACTTATGTATATTTTAATTGTTGATGACGACTTAGTAGATCGCAAGTTGATAAAAAAGATGCTCATTTCAGATGGCTCTCAACTTCATGATATTACAGAAGTAACATGCGTCTCTGAAGGATTAAAAGCAATTAAAAACAATCATTTCGACATAATTTTACTCGATTATAATATGCCCAAAGAAGACGGCATTGAGATGCTAATTGAGATGCGATCAAAACCTAAATTAGGCAATACTGCAATTATTATGATTAGTTCATCTGAGAATTCAGATTTAGCTATTGAATGTATAGAAGCGGGGGCTCAAGATTTTTTACCTAAAGGTGACATCACAAGAAATAGTTTAAATAAAGCACTTATTTATGCCAAAAAGCGCTTTGAAGCAGAACAACGCATGCATAACAGTTATCTCGCTGTAAAACATATGGCTGAAAGAGATCAGCTTACGGGGTTATCTAACCGTTATCATTTTGAAGAAATATTAAAAGTAATGATAGCTAACAACAAGCGAGCTAAAAATTGTGTTGCATTACTCGCTTTAGATTTAGATAACTTCAAAAATATAAACGATACGCTTGGGCATAGTGTTGGGGATGAAATTTTACTAGAAACTGTAAAAAGAATTAATAGTTGTCTAAGGCAAAACGAAGGATTTGCGAGATTGGGGGGCGATGAATTTGCAGTTATAATAGGTGGTATTTGTAATATAAATCAAATAGGTATGATAGCAAACAGAATATTAGCAGAGGTTTCTAAACCCTTTTTACATGAAGGTAGAACTTTAAATTGCAGTGTTAGTATTGGAAGTGCCCTATACCCGAACGATGCTATTGAATCACATGAATTATTAAAATGTGCTGATATTGCAATGTATCGTTCAAAGCAAAGCGGTAAAGGTAGAATTAGCTTCTATAAAAATCAATATCAGTATGAATTTAGCCGCCGGGTTGATATTCAAAATAGTATAAAAGAACACTTAGAAGAAAAAAACTTTAGATTATTTTATCAGCCTGTATATTGCTCAAAAACACAAATAATGACAGGTGTTGAAGCACTGATACGTTGGCCTGATACAAAAATTAGTTATACCCCTGACGAGTTCATTCCTATTGCTGAAGAATGCCGATTAATAGAACCTCTTGGTAAATGGATAATTTCGACGGCTTTAGAGCAATTGTCTTCATGGCAAAAAAACTATCAAACGCCATTAACGCTATCAATCAACATATCACCCATACAATTACAAAAAGAGGTTTTACAAGCTTACCTATTAAAAACAGTAGAAAAATATAATTTAAAAACCAGTAGCATTATTCTTGAAATAACAGAAACCGCTTTTATGGAAAATAGTAAAGAGGTTATTGGTATATTAACCTCTTTATCTAACAAAGGGTTTAAGATTGCGTTGGACGATTTTGGTATGGGTTACTCATCCATATCTCACCTTATTTCCTACCCTATTGATATAGTAAAATTAGACAAGAGTATGCAGTCATTAGATGGCGAGAATAATAAACGGTTAAAAATAATCGAGAGCTTATCTTTAATGCTAAAAAAACTAGATTTTTCTATAGTGGCTGAAGGGGTTGAAACTCAAATTCAGCATAATTTATGTAAAAAATTAGATATAGATTACTTACAAGGTTATTTATTTTCAAAACCTATGCCAGCGGCTGAAATTAGTTTATTACTTACGAAGACCTGTTGATCTAATGAGATTAAACTTGTTTAATTTATCTATTTAATCGCTATATGAGGCTTCAACCTGCTTACTAACAGCTCCTGCGTTACCCTAAAACTGAGAAAAAGAAACTAAATAAAAAGAAGCTTTCGCTACTGATATCTTACCTTTGTACATCGTTATCGGCTGATTTAGGGAAATAACCATATTAAATAAGCTCTCACTAAAGCCAGCAAAAACTTATAAACTCCTCGCTATAATTTAAATGATTGGTACTGTGCAACACTACTTTGCAATACTCTGCAAATTAAAAAATATCTATAAATTAAATGCTATCTAAATGCTGACCAATAACAGCCAGCACTTTTTCTTTTAAATCTGCCGCTTGAAAAGTTCCTTTTACGAGATAACCTTTAACAAAATCATGTCCCATTATAATCTTTTTTTCTTCTTCTCGTTCAGATGAACTAAACATCATAACCACACAAGAGCTGATCTCTATCATTTTTCTCAGTTTAGAAAACTCTTCTAAAAATTGAATGCCATTAACCCTAGGCATATTAATATCTAAAAATATTAGTATTGGAGGGAATCCATCTGGGTGTTCTTTTCTATTAGCTTCATAATTTTCAAGAAACTCTAGTGCTTCTTGACCATCTTTTTTTTCAAAAATAGTAAGTTCCAACTTTGCTTCTTTTATTAATCTTTTAAGAATATACCGATCAACTTCATTATCATCGACAATTAATATAGGGGGTTTAATTTTTTTCATATTAGTTTATCCATTGGTATTATTATTTCAAATGTCGTGCCCGTATTAGTGCTATGCAACGATATTTCTCCATTTAAATATTCAACATGCTTTTTAACCAATGCCATTCCTAAACCTGAGCCATTGCTAGTCTCAGCATGAAACCGCTTAAACATATCAAACACTTCACTTTGATGTTTTTCAGGTATTCCGATTCCATTATCGGTAACAGTAATAATAAGCTGCTCTTGCTCATTAGAAATATCAAAATGAACATAAGGCGCGTCTTTATCTCTGTCGTAATACTTCAGCCCGTTTGATATTAAGTTTTCAATAATTTGAGCAAAACGCGCTTTTTCAGACTTTACAGGTACTGATAAATTAATTGTTGTTTCGAGCGTACAAGGATTATCTTTCATGAGCCAAGTAAGTCGCTCTTTCATATCAATAATCAACTGATTAAAGTCAATTACATCTCTATCTTCATTACCAATTTCTGCTTTTGCTAACAATAAAATATCAACAACAAGTGTTTCTAACTTTTCCATTTGTTGATAAATAACTAATGCATTTCGGCTTGCCTCTTCAGTTTCTCCCGCTTTTATATCTTCAATAACGAAATTCGCTAGGGATTTAGCCCCTGACAGCGGTGATTTCAAGTCATGAGATGCCCGATAAGCAAACTGGGCAAGTTCATCATTTGCTTGCTGCAGAGAAGCTGTTTGGCTGTTTATAATTTCTTTGAGTTCAATACTGTTCTCAATATTCAAAAGATCATTTTTAATCCGCTGCCTGGCTGCAATAACTAATGCTTTCAATTCGCCCGATGTTTTTATATCCAGTTCATCATCTAGGTTAATAGTACTGTCGGGTTTGCTTGATAAGAGCAGGGTTAGATTTCGAATAGAACTAGATATAGTACGAGATAAATAGCTAATAAAAATAATATTAAAAAAAGATATGATTAATACAAGTGGGATTAGAGTCATTAGTACAAACGACACTGTTTTTCTGATTGGCTCTTCAAACATTTCTGAATTTTTATTAAAACCATTGAGTGAAGTATTAAGATTTAGTAAAAAAGCTTCTCTACTGAGTTCACCCTTTCTATATCGATCTAATGATAGTAAAGTTTCATTTGCAATTTCAATATCGTTTTCACAAATTGTTAATGTATGATCTGTGTTAATAGCCTTCATGATGGCATGATTTAAAAAATTTATTTCCTCGATACACCCTATCGGTTGTTGTCTAATTAATAATATATCTGATTCAATAGTATTTATATCTATAGGAATGTTGTTTTCTATTTTTTTAACTGACTTTGTTAGTTGATGAACATATTTTAAGTGGAGAAAATTAAGTTGATGAAACTTAGCGCCTTTGGCTATTTCAAAAGCAGAGTAAACAGTAATGCTTACTTCTGCTGTAGTTAGTATTACTATAAGCATCAATTTTTTAGAGATATTCATATGCGACACCTATTGTATGCTACTAATCATTGGTTTTTGCGTAACGCTATATTAAGCATAGTATTTATAACATTAGGTATAGCAGATATTATCGCTTTTACTAGGGCATATTGATCTTGATTTGTTAATGCTAAAGCACGTTTATCTATGGAGGTTAAATTTAAAACGCTGAATTTAGGCTGCAGCTATATAGAGCTTATATTATTGCTCTCATAAATAGGCAAAACAAAGCGCAGTTGAAAGAACGTTTAATCGAAGTATCAAATTTGTAACCTAACTAGCTCAATAACAGTAACTACCTCTATACAAGTTTGTATCCTTTAAGAGCAAACCATAAGAAGTAAATACCTAAGTTTACTCCTAGGTTAAGTGAATATATTAATCACTTTTTATAGATAATTTTTTTTGAAGTTTTTCTTGCCATTCTAAGGCTAGTTCAGGTATTTCTAGTGCTTGTAAAAGTACGTCTTCATAACCTACATATTTTTTATCAAAAAACGCCTGAAACAGCCTTTTAACTGATATGTCGTGCGAGACTTTCTTCTCGATAACAACACTATCACCCGTTTTTGCAACGCCCTGCTCTAGTACCCTAAAATAAACCCCAGTACAGTAATGCTGGGTAAACAGTTTGAGGCTATTTTTATTATTAAGCGCAATAGCCAGTTTAAAACAGGGTACTCGAGGCTGACTTACCTCTAACAGCGTAGTGCCTACACGAATATGGTCACCTATGTGTATATTTTCTTCATCAAGGTCTGTAATCGTGAAGTTTTCACCAAAAATCCCAAAATTTAAATTTTCGTTTTCAAGTGTTTGTTTCCAGTAGTCGTAATGATTGTGCGAAAAAGCATATACCGCTTTATCTACCCCGCCGTGGTTAACTAAATCTGCTTGCTCGTCACCTATAATATTTAGCTTTTCAATTACTACAGGCTCGTTAGTTGGAATTTTAAATATTCCCGTTTTAACCTCTTTACTATTGTGAACCACTGTTTTTATTTTTGAGATGTTGGTTGAGATTATTTTCATTACGATACCAAAGACTGAGAAGGTGAAGATTGATTAAGCAGATATTTGAATTAGTATAAATAAATTTGATCAAAAAAATAACTACTAAAAGCTAAGTAACCTGAATTCTGAATAATAAATCTATTTCAAACAGAGTTCAGGTTAAGTAGTCATTTTAAAATATATTTTATTCGGCTTGCTTTAAAAAATACGTCTCGGCTAGTCCATTATGTATTCCAGCTAAGTCTATCTGTATTTCATCGATAAAGTCATGCAACAGACCATTTTTAAGTACTCGTACGTCTTTATTTTCTAACTCAACAATTGCATCATCAATAGATTTAATAATTTCTGTTGAGTTTGGCAAAGGTAAAACCAATGCTTTTAATTCATTCATACAAAATAAAATAGATCGTGGGAATACTTTGCTGTGCATCACAAATTCTATTACATCAGCACGCTGTACTCTAACGCCCATTTCTTGGCGATACATTTGATAAGCACTTAATGAGCGCAATAAACTGATCCACTGAATATTATCAAATGGCTTCACTTCCTCTTCATTAGTAATTAACGTAGCTGAGCGAATATCTAAAATTCGCGATGTCATGTCTGCGCGCTCTATAATCGAACCAAAGCGGATAAAAACATAGCCCTGATCGTGATTAATTGTGGCATCTAACGCCCCAAATATTTGATGGGCTGAATCTATAATCTTTTTTAAATAATCAAAACGTCCGCGCTTTGTTATCCCTTCTTTTTGATTATCTTTTACATAATAATAAAGAGAGTTAATTTCTTCCCACACATCTCGCGGAATTACATCGCGGATTGTACGCGCGCTTTCTCGTGCAGAGGTAATAGAGTTTAAAATTGACGAGCTATTATCACTACCAACAAGTAAATACCTTAATGCTTTTTGTTCAGTAAAATCTGTATGGTTTTCTGAATACGCTTTACGCACACCAATAATATCAATTAATGGCTCCCAGCCGG
>NZ_AUTQ01000106.1:2224-14437 GCF_000498095.1 Pseudoalteromonas sp. TB64 | reverse complement strand
AAAGTGGTTCATAAACTATTTGATATCATATTCTTAGCCGTCAGCGCTGTTGTGTCTGGATGCCAAGGCTGGGAAGATATTGAAGATTTTGGTCATGATAGATTAGATTGGCTCAGGAAATATGTTCCCCTAGAGCAAGGTATTCCTCGTCATGACACAATTGCCCGCGTACTAAGCCGTATCGATATGACGCAATTTCAAGATTCTTTTTCTTCTTGGATGAAAGCATGCACTAAGTTAACCCAGGGCGATGTCGTAGCTATTGATGGTAAATGCTTAAAAGGCTCATTTAATCAGTCAGATAGGCGCGATGCACTTTATATGGTCAGTGCGTTTTCATGCGAAAATGGTGTCGTTTTAGCGCAATGTCCTGTTGATAAAAAGTCGAATGAAATAACAGCGTTACCAACACTTCTTGAGTTACTTGAGATAAAAGGGTGCTTAGTCACAATTGACGCCATGGGGTGTCAAAAATCAATTGCAGAAAAAATAGTGAGCAAAGAAGCTAATTACCTTCTTGCAGTGAAGGCAAATCATAAAGGACTCCTGTCGCAAATAGAGGGGGCTTTATTACCGGAGATAACACGACAAGCGTCTGAAGGGATTTTGTTTAATGAAGCAGATTATCAAAAAAACAGAGAGGAGTTTAGGTGTTGTGCAGTGCGTCATGATGTAAGTGATTTATCAGAAACGATACACTGGGAAGGTGCAAAGACGGTGGGTGTTATTGTTTCCTACAGAAAGGAAAAAGGTAAAGTAAGCAATGAGTTATGTTATAGGTACTATATCAGTTCAGCATATTTAACGGCGGAAGAATTGGCAAGGTCAGCGCGGCAACATTGGCAAATAGAGAACGGATTACATTGGCGTTTAGACGTAGGATTTAAAGAAGATGAGTGCCGAATTAGGCGCGAAGGTGCAGCGCCAGTATTTGCAGGGCTGAGGCATATCGCATTTAATCAATTAAAGGCTGAAACCAGTTTTAGTAAAGGTATGCCAGCAAAGCAGAAGAAAGCGATGCGCAGTACAGCTTATCTTGAAAAGGTATTGAATTTATAGTGTTTTTTCATGCTTTTGCCCTGCTCGATAAGTTGATATTATACCTGAACCACTATGCTTATGAAGTGCAGTAAAAGCGCTATAGCTAGGCTTATAAGATACAGAGTAGCTCATATTTAATTGCGAACCATAGTTACCACAGCAATTAGAACTAACAGATGCATCTTGGTTTATAATTTTAAAATCTTCTAATTTATAAGTTTTAGCAAAAGCTAGTAACTGTTCCGTTTTTTCTTGGTATATAGCACCTACATCAACATCTTCAGAAGATTTTATATTTTCCATGTAATTAAGTGACGCAATATCTCTTACTTTACATGTTTCCTCTGTCGCTGAATCGGCTGCAAATACTAATGATGGGGCTGTAATAAGCAGTATAGATAGAAGGGTTTTCATAATGACATCCTATGTAATTAAATTTCCATTATTAAATCTTAAATGTAAGATTTAATTATTGCCTGTAACACTATTTTTAATCAATCGGCTGCATTTTATCAGTAACTATTTTTCTATTCAACTTGTTAAATATTTACTAACTATAATTAAAAAATTAATTTAATAGTTCTTTTTATTCATGTTTTTTGGTACTAAAGTATCTGAAGCACTAAATGTATAATTAAGACTGGGGTAAATGAAATTCTTATCTTTATTCTCTTCACCTTTTAATTTAAAAAAATCTTTTTTTTGCTGTTCGTCAGCTAACTCCAATAAACTTCCATTAGGAAAATAAGGCTTCCCATCTTCGAAATTAATATAAGTTTTCGAACGCCTAAAAGTAATACCTAACCATCTATTATCTAACTCTTCACTATTTTTAGTAGAATTATTTTCTAAAATTATTTTATGCAAAAATCTTGAATTTGTTTCAAGAGAAAATAAAACAACTGAATTATGACCAAGTGTAATTTTACACTCTTCATTTGTTTCTTTATTTTTAACAATAAGCTTTCTTGTTGTTTTATCTGATAATTTTTCAGGGTTTTCGTAGCACGAAAATATGGCTATAAATGAATCTTTATCTAAATCTAAATCTAAAGATTGATCAGAATGAAATTTCATTGTCCTATAGTTACTATCATACACTTCAATTAGAGCATTATTAAAATCAAAAGAAATTGAGTTTTTTAACTTAAGTGCTACAGTATTTCTATCAATAAAATCCATCAAATAATGTTGATAAAAAGAAAAACTGTGTGCCGGTACATTATAACTTGTAGTAGTCCTAACAATAGGAACTCCTCTATCACCTACCAAAACTAAGGTATTCCCTAGTCTTCCCGTTCCTGTGGTAATAAAATCAACTGAATTAAATAGCTCAAAAAATATATTTTTTTCGAGAGGTAGTATTATTTTATAAAATTCATTTTTTTCCATACTTAGTAGACCTATATTAGATTCTTCATAACCGATTAAATATTTTTTTATCAAAAAATAGGCTTTTTATAATCCCCCGAATTCATACTGAAAAGAATATTCCCATAATTTACAATACTTTCGGTTCTATTTTCTTTGTAATACGAATCGCGTAAATCATGCATTGTTTCTTTCGTCATATCTTCAAGTTTTATTAATTCATCACCTTCTTTGATAAAAACACCTTTCTCGGTATAAATTGCCTCTAAGTTCGAGCTACGAACAACATAACCAAGTCGGGTTGGAATTTTATCTATATTTAGAACTGAAGGTCTAATTTCATGTGTGTATAACCGATTAGTGGAAAGTGGGATCAAAAATGCAGAATTTGGATATAAAGTTACGCTAAATTCCTTTTTTAATGAATCATCATCTACTGTCTTTTTTAGTTTAAAATGGAGTCTTGTGAGTGCACTTGATTTTTTATAGCACCAATCAAATCTATCTACTTTAGAGACGGTTAAATTTTCAAAATGAGTTTTATCGTAAAAAGTACAAAAAGCGATTAACGCATTTTTAGGCATGTCTTTTGTTTTGTCTGAATGTGCTTTTATTTTTGCTTTAACATCCTTAGGGTTACCTTCACCTTTAGATTTATTCTCATAAATTTGTGCCAAAACATGATTAAGTTGAGTGTGATTTTCAAAATCAAACTGAGCGACATGATTGAGTAAATCGACAATGCTATGATCTGCTTTACGAAAGTTATCAGTCGCGCCAGTTAAATTACTTGAGCATCTTAAAAGACGAAAATGAAGTTCTTCTTTATTCCCAGAGAGTTTTTTGACAATATTTGTTAAATATATCCCCTTTCTAAGAGCTTTCGATGGTTTATTTGACTCTGTTAAATTTTGAAAATGATGCTCAGATTTAATCTGACCAAAGCAATCGTCTCCAGTAAATAAGTGCCGATAATAAACACCTACACCATGAATATTTATAGGAACTTCACCAAGCTCAACCAAGCGATAAAGGCTACCAGCTAGATTATCGTAATTAAAAGACAACTCTTTAATAATTAAGATTGCGTGTTTACTAGGTTTTATTTGTTTAATGTCTCCAATAGCATATACACAAATAAACTCATTACTCTCTAAAATTTCGGAAATACCCGTAACGACCTGCCCCGAAAAGTTACTAAGCAAATATTCAAGAGACTCTGCGCTATTAGTTTCATTGCATAAATTTAGAAGTATGTTTTTATTGTAAGATATTCTATTTCCGGCGCTTAATTCATTCATAATTTATAATAAACGTCCTATAAAAAAGCCTCAAACAATTGAGTTTGAGGCTATCCTCATTAAAATTTAATTTAGTATAAATTTTAATGAGGTATTTTAATCTTTGTTGATTTCTATTAATTGTGCACCTGTGTACTCACCATCAGTGAATTCAAATACTAGATTAGTTATAGAGGCATGATTAATTGTATCGTCTTCGTATATACGTCGAATATTAGAATAAAAATGATTAAGTTCTTCTTCTGATGCATTAGCATTTACTGCAAAAATTAAAGTTCTTTTCGGTATAGCAACATGAAGTTTATCAGTTTCTAATAATTTACCTGCCTGCAATAAAAAGTCTTTATTTAAAATTTGTTCTGAAGAAAAATCATCTCCAGATGCAGATACAACATTTTCTTCAGCTTTTACCCACTTTGCGTCTAAAGAAGTAAGGTTAGAAAGCGCATCAGAATAAAACTCATCTAAATCGTCTGTTTTTTCTTTTTTAGTAATAAACATATAACTGTGTTGCATATTATGACCGTAAGCAATTACAGGCATCGGAGCTCTATCTACATCTAAAAAGTTTTGATGAACTGCATGCTCTTTACCTATCCAGTCATATGCTTTTAGGATAGGAAATATTATTTTCTCTTCAATACTCGTAGACATTATGGTCCCTCTTAATATAAGTATTTTTTAAGGCTATAAGATTTTATTTAGTCGCTAAAAAATAATTAATAGTACAACCTAGTTTTAAGGAAGCAAAATGAACATTATTTTAAACTAAAATGGGATGTGAAATAATCGAGTAAACCAATTCCATTTGGCAGTTACAATAATACACAAATAAGTTTGACAAAAACCTGACTTAAAAACAAGTATAAAATTAACAATTTGGCTTATACTTGTTATAAAACTAATTTTTAATTAACACAATTTGTATTAGTGAGTATGTATCAGATCGACAAAAAGATTACTTAAATAAATGTTACAACTAGCTTTAATGTATTGATCATAAACTAAGATTTGCCGATCTTTGTAGTACATACATCAATCAATCAATCAATCAATCAATTCACATTAATAGCCACATCATTTTAAATGCAAAAGCCAGCATTGAATAATAGTTTCGTTCAAGCTTTTCATACCTTGTGACTACCCCACTATATTGCTTGATACGGCCAAAAACACTCTCATCTAAGTAACTACATTTGTACATGCATCAGTCAATATCTTCATTATCCACTAAACTGTTATCCTTGCGTTGAATGAAGGTTGTAGCATTATTATCACGAATAAACTCTGCTATTTTTCAATATCATAGCCTTAACACTACTTGTTGAACAATTGAGTACGAGTGACTCTCCGTGAACGATATCATGTGTATTTCTACACGATAATTCATAGTAAACAGGTAACCCTCTACTCTCTAAAGCAAGATGTCTTTTCATAAAATTTCCATCTCGACTTTTCCTATTAATTTATTGTAAGAGCTTCTTTAGCCGCTACTATGTGGTGAACCCTGACAATACTCGCGTCAATAAAGACCTAACCCATATCAGTATAGTGAGATGAATCACGAAATAATTCGTCGCACTATATCTTTTTTGATAATAAATTAAACCGTCTATAGATAGCACTCTACGAGCTGAAATAAGACGGTAAATCTCGCCAACGCATTGTTCTGGTCTAATTCCATTAGAAACTTAATTTTGAGACATTAACGTCAATAAATTAAGGAAATAACATGAGTTTAAAAAAAATCACACAAAAGCTATCCTCAAGATTTTAAAGATGAAGCCGTTTTAATGATAACAGAGCAAGGTTATAGTGTTGCCCAAGCAGCTAAGTCTCTCGGTGTCGCTACCAATTTGCTCAGTTCCTAGTGGCTTTACTTTGTCGCATGATGCAGGTAGGTTAATCCAGTAATTATCACTGGATTAAGCGCCCTGCAACAGTTATAAGTTTGAATACGTTAAAGTTATTCAAACGTATCCGGCGACTTTTTGAAAAGAGTCGAGGTAGCTTAGGTAGCTGTGAAATAGTTAAAAAACTACGTAAAGAAGGCTATCAATTTGGTCGCTACCTTGTCCGTAAAATTTATGCCTACGCCTGAGAGTGACTCAGCGCGTGGCTTACAAGGTTGCAACAAGGCGTAAGGACTCAGATTCTGTCGCAGATAACTTGCTGAATCAGATTCAACCCAATTGCTCCTAATCAGGTTTGTGCTGACGATGTGACCTACTAAAAAACAGGTGGGGGCTGGATGTATTTGGTTGTGGTGATGGATTTATATTCAAGGCGTATCGTAGGTTGGCATATCGATAAACGCATGATGATGGACTTGATAGGTAAGGCATTAATAAAAAACTATAATCTGCGGCAGCCACCGTATGGGCTTGTTTTTCACTGCGATTGTGGTTTACAGCATATTAGTCAGCAATTTCGTAAATTGCTGTTGAGTTATGACATAAGAGCAAGCATAAGAGATGCAAGTGCATGTTGGAATAACGCTGTTGTAAAACGCTTTTTTGGCTGTTTAAAATATGACTGGCTGTACAAAGTTAATCAGGCAACGAGAGCGTTTATGAAGCAAGGTATAGTCGCTTATATCAAGTATTACAATTCAGAGCGACTGCATTCAGCAAATGATGATTTATCACCTGTGGACTTTGAAAATTCTAAACTGAAAGTATCCAGTTTGGGTTTACCAGAACATACCTTTAAGAAAGTCAAATTGACATTTAATAAGTGTTTGATATATTTAACTTTGATTCGAAAGTACATTAGCGGCATTAAGATAATATTAAAAATCGTCACTATATAATAGCTAATATCATAATAAAAAATATATACGAATTACCGCTAAAAACCAAAGCGCTGTTTATATACAGTTCAATTAAAAGTTAGATTAGGTCGGATAAGTAGCGAAGCCATACCATCCGACATATAATTTATGGGTATAGGTGGGAGCTTATTACGTTAGTATGGTTCTGTAGCAGGCGCTTCTCTTAAAAACCAAAGCTTTATAAAATTTCTACCACCACGTATTCGTGGATTTTACCTGCGATTGTTAACGTAATTTCATCATCACATTGTTTGTTTAATAACTGCTTACCCATTGGTGCGCCTGGTGTTACAACGGCAATTGCGTGCTCTTTAACATTTACTGTTAATCCACCTGCTGCTGGGCCTAAATAAAACCATTTTTGGGCTGCTTTATCATCTTCTAAACATACAAGCGACCCGACTATTATTTTGTCGGTTGGTTTTTCGTTAAAGGCAGGTTCGAACAATTCTATGCTTTTATAGCAATCGTTTACGCGCTGGGCTTGACCTTGTGCTAAATAAGCGGCTTCGAGCCCTAAGGTATCGTATTTATTTTCAGCTATGTTTTCTTCATGTGTGGCTGTGTCGTGCGCAGTTTTTGCCGCTACTTTTGCTGTTGTAAGCTGCGCTTCTAACGCAAAACGAAGGTGTTCTATAACGTGGGCTTTATTCATGGGGTTAATATAATACTGGCAGTAAAAATAAGGCGATTAGTTTAACATTTTTGCAGGGCTTAAAACCATTATTTTAAGCCCTGCACATTTGTTGGAGGTTGGGTGACTGGTTGCTGTTGTTATTGAATAGTTATTGAATAGCTATTGAGTAGTTATTGGGTGCTTTTTAAGCTCCAATCAAGTAATTAAAAATAAAGAGCTGCATATTTATTGGTTGAAAAACCACTCTTTACTTATTAATTCTCGTTTTATGGCATATCCATTAATGTTTGGGTTTTTACGTCTACTTTTACTTCGTAGTTTTTTGCACTTAACCCCATTAATTCAGGTAATGTTGCCGCTATACAAATAGATGAAAACGTACCTACTACAATGCCTGTAAACAAGGCTATAGCAAACCCTTGTAATGGCGCACCAGCTAAAAGCCAAACACTTGCAACTGTAGCAAGGGTTGTACNTGGCAGGTGATACGTTTGCGTTAGACTTTACTCGCAGTAACTCACGCACTCTGTCGCCTACAATAATAGAGTCATTGAGTGAATAACCAATAATGGCTAGTAAACTTGCAAGTACGGTTAAGTTAAACTCAAGTTGTAACAATGAGAACAAACCAAGTATTAGTACTAAATCGTGTACTAGTGCAACCACTGAGCCAACAGCTAGGCGCCATTCAAAACGCACTGCAAGGTAAAGCATTACCGCAATCATGGCGGCAAACATAGCTAAACACCCTTGGTCAAATAATTCATCCCCTACTTGCGAGCCGATATAAGCTGATGATAATACGGTTGCGTCTATATCAGTGTTTTGCGTTACTGCGCTTTGCCAGTCGCTACTATTATTGACTGATGATTTATTTGCACTAGGTGCCTCTCTTAATTGAAAGTGGTTATTACCTTGGCTGGTTAATTCAAAATCACCGTTATGATTTTTAGCAATAAACTGCTCTAGGTTTTTAAGCTCTACGCTTTGACTGGTAGTAAACTCTGTTAAGTAGCCACCCGTAAAATCTAGACCAAAATTAAGACCTTTTTGAGTCAGTGTAAATACCGATAGCAGTACAAGAGTGGCGCTTAATACTAAGCCCATAAAACGCAAACGAGTGCCCTTTTCGCCTTTTAAAAAATAATTAAGCATTTGCACTTACTCCACTTTTTTTACCAAATTTTAAATACAATGTCTGACTCAATACTTTTGATACATATACACCGGTGAACACACTGGTTAATAGCCCTAGCGCTAAGGTAATAGCAAAGCCTTTTACTGGTCCGTAGCCTATTCCATATAAAATAAGCGCGGTGATCATGGTGGTTATATTGGCATCAAATATTGTATTTGCTGCTTGTTTATAGCCCTCTTGAATTGCTTGATACGGACCTCGTCCTCTTCGTCGTTCTTCTTTAATACGTTCAAATATAATTACGTTTGTATCTACTGCCATGCCTATGGTTAGTACTAAACCGGCAATGCCTGGCAGTGTTAAAACTACACCTGGTAATAAAGACATTAGCCCTACAAGTGACGTTAAATTTAATATAAGTGCAACGTTTGCAATAAGACCAAGGCGTTTATACCACATAGCCATAAACGCAAGTGTAATACCCAATCCCAGCATAAGTGCAGCTAAACCATTACTGATGTTTTCGCTTCCTAAACTTGGACCAATGGTTTGTTCGTGAACAATAGTGACAGGTGNAGTAAGCGAGCCCGCTCTTAGCAATAAAGCAAGATCAGCAGCCGCTTGTGTGCTTTTCATATTGGTAATACTAAAGCGAGAACTTAAATGCTGAGCAATGTTAGCTACATTTATTACTTCACTTTTTTTAACTACTTCGCCTTTGGCATTTTGAGAATACTCAGAGTAAACGGTTGCCATTGGCTTACCAATATTAGCTTTAGAAAAAGTAGACATTGCGTCGCCGCCCTGCCCATCAAGGCTTAACTGCACAAGCGGCTTGCCCCAATCATCGCGACCAAGGTTCGCGTTATTAATATGATCACCGGTAAAAATAGGCACAGGGTCGAGCTTTATAGTCCCGCCCGATTGCATATTAAAAGTTTGCCCGCCAATTTCTTTTAATTGGTAAAAACCAAGTGATGCCGTTGCACCAATAATACGTTTTGCTTCGGTAGGATCTTGCACACCAGGTAACTCAATACGAATACGTTGTTTACCTTGGCGCTGCGTTACGGCTTCGGTAATGCCAAGTTCTTCAATTCGTGAACGAAGCGTTGTAAGCGTTTGCCCCATTACTTCTTTATCGAACGCGCTACGTCCTTTTTCTGAGTAATTAAATTGTACAATGCTTACATTACCGTTACTGCTTTTGGTTGTGGTTAAGTTAGAAAAGCGGCTATTTATTTCATCTACAACTGCACTTAATTTGTCACTTGTGCCATCTAATGCATTTATTTCAAAGCCATGCTGGGTTTGCTGTGCTTTTACACCATGTGCCTTTTGTTTAATGATGATTGATTTTGCTTGCTGATACGCACTTACTAATTGTTCATCAACTGCTTTTTCAAGATCTACATCAAGTACAAATAACACACCCCCATTTAAATCAAGCCCTAGCTTAATTGGTGAAAGACCAATATTTTGTAACCATAACGGGCTTGTTGCATGCTCAACAATTTTAACTTGCACAGTAGGAAATTGTGCTTTTATATCAGCTTGTGCCTGAGCACTTTTTGTTGGCTCATTAAGTAACACATTAATTGATGATTGATCATCAAGCCCTTGCGCTACGGTTAAGCCGTTATCGTTTAAAAACGACACTAGTTTATTTGTACTTGGAAGTGTTTGATTTTCGCTATGCGGTGCCGCACTAATATTCAACCACGATTTGTTTGGATATAAGTTTGGTAATGCGCTTATAGCAAGTAAAACCAGCACAACAAGCATGGCTATATAACTTAACTTAAATTTTGCCGTTAACGGCTTTTTGGTATTTTTTACGTTTAACATGTCTAATCCTTACTACCCACTAAATAGTGAGTAACATGCCTGTTTATGTATTTTATTTAGGTGTACATAAATCAAGGCACAATTAATTTACAGGCTTGAGCTCTAACTAAGCAAAAACCAATTAAAATTAAATAGGAAAATTAAGCGTGGTAAGTCGTTACCGCTGTATAAAGTAAGTTGGCGTCTTTCCAACCACTTAGCCGTGACTTTTTACTTTTTGAAACAAGGGTATACCAAGGCTTGGGTTTATTTACTGGTTGCGACTGTAAATATATTTGCTCGGTAATAGTGTGTGCAAAAAATTCAAATATCACATCATACTGAGGTTCGCTTTGCTCGTTATATAAGAACAATGATGAATTATTTGCAGTAAACCTAGGCTGATGCGCCCAATAATCAGTTTGATGATTTTTTTTATGTTGTCCATCACTCATTTTTTTTACAACTAATGGCGCTTTGGTTAAATCAACAAAACTGGTAGGAGAAATTTGTGAGACTGTATCAAGATTCAAATCGTATTTAACACTCGCAGCTTCGCTTTGAACACTAAAAAGTGCAGCAATAAGCAAAAAAGCAGTTAAAAAAACGCGAAATTTAAACATTAATTTAAAATCTTAAATAAGGATTGAGTAGTATATAAGGGCATCTATTTAAAATACAATGAATTATTAATAAATAAGTCTACGTTTAACAAAAAATAACTTAAACATGGCTTAAGTAAAATAATAACTTTCATATAAAGTAAAAACTGAGATACGTAATGCGCTCCAGACAAACCTCCACAAAAAACCCAGATGCTATGAACCTACGTCAAAGTGTAAAAACGCTTTGGCCCTACCTTACAAAGTTTAAGGGCAGAGTATTTATAGCGTTAATAGCATTGATTGGTGCTAAAGGTGCCACTTTGTTAATGCCCTGGGCACTTAAAGAAATTATAGACTCGGTTGATAAGTCGATTAACCCACTTTTAGTTATCCCCGTTTTATTATTATTGATGTACGGTGCTCTACGTTTTGCTAGCGTGTTTTTAGGTGAAATAAGAGATGCTGTATTTTCTCGCGTTACCGAACACGCCATGCGTGATATTGGTTTAAAGGTATTTAAGCATTTACATTCGCTTGAGCTTGCCTTTCATTTAGACAGGCAAACTGGTGGTATAAGCCGTGATATAGAGCGCGGAACTAGCGGGTTAAGCTTTTTAATGCGCTTTTTAATGTTTAATATTGTGCCTACCTTATTTGAAATACTAACTGTCGCTATTATTTTTGGCACGTTGTTTTCTGTTTGGTTTGCGCTAGTAACGCTTCTTGCTGTGGCTATATACATTACTTTTACAGTTACGGTAACTCAGTGGCGTAACCGCTTTATTAGAGAAGCAAATGCTGCCGATAATCAAAGTAATACCCGTGCAATTGACAGTTTACTGAATTATGAAACTGTAAAATATTTTAATAACGAAGAATTTGAAGCAAGCACTTACGACACCTTTTTAGCACAATGGGAAAAAGCTCGTTTAAAAAATAGAATGTCGTTACTTGCGCTCAACTCAGGCCAAGCACTTATTATTGCTTGTGCTATTACGGCTTTAATGTGGCTTGGTGCAAGCGAAGTGGTTACCGGTGAGCTTTCTATTGGTGAGCTTGTGATGATTAACGCATATATGATTCAGTTGTTTTTACCGCTCAATTTTTTAGGCTTTGTATATCGCGAAATAAGACGCGCCCTTACCGACCTTGAAAACATGCTTGGGCTACTTAATAAAAAACCACTTATTACTGATTCATCAACCGCTAAAGTGTTACATATTCAACATGGTGAAATTGCATTTAAAAATGTAAGTTTTAGTTACGATGTGCATCGCCCTATTCTTAATAATCTTAGCTTTAGTGTTAAAGCAGGCAGTAAAGTAGCCATCGTTGGCGCCAGTGGTGCTGGTAAAAGTTCGTTAGCGCGACTGCTTTATCGTTTTTATGATACAAACGCTGGTGAAATTAGTATTGATAACCAAGCTATAAATAACGTAACACTTCAGAGCCTTCGACAA
>NZ_AUTQ01000106.1:0-2218 GCF_000498095.1 Pseudoalteromonas sp. TB64 | reverse complement strand
CCACTATTCGTGAAAATATCGCTTACGGCAGACCATCAGCAAGCGATACTGAAATTGACGAAGCCATTGCAATGGCGCACTTAAAAGACTTTATAGGCACACTTGATAAAGGCGATAAAACACTGGTTGGCGAACGTGGTTTAAAAGTATCAGGCGGTGAAAAACAGCGTATTGCCATTGCGCGCGCCATTTTGAAAAAATCCCCTATTCTAATTTTTGACGAAGCAACATCTGCTCTCGACTCTCATTCTGAGCAAGCAATACTCGCAGCAATGCGTGAAGTTGCTAGTAACCATACGAGTATTGTTATTGCTCATCGCCTTTCTACTATTACCGACGCAGACACCATTATTGTACTCAAAGCTGGTGAAATTATTGAGCAAGGCAGGCACGATGAGTTACTTACTCTCGCCGGAGAATATGCCCGTATGTGGGAGCTACAGCATAAAAAATAAATAATGTGTAACACCTTTTAGCTCTTATACTTACCGGTATTAGAGCTACAAAAAGGTTTTAAAGCGCCTACTAGCCTTTCTCTTTTCTTCTAAATTAGTTTTATCGAGCACTGTAGTGATTCACCTCAAAAGGTTTGTTTGTATGATTGATATCTATAACAATCGATAAGTTAAATATTCGTAACAATAAAAATGATTCACTGCAGCTTTAATTCAATCAGTGATACTCAGGAGTAAGTAATGAAAAAGAGTTTAATTGCAGCTGCATTAGCTGCCACATTTATTACCGGTTGTTCAGAGCCGCAAACAACAAAAACAGACGAGCAAAAACCTAAAGTAACTACAACAGTAGTGGCAGAAAAAGCTGAGTTAGGTAGTTTTGGTGTTGACCTAACAGCACGTAACGAAGCCGTTAAACCAGGCGATGATTTTTTTATGTATGCCAGTGGTACTTGGTATGACAACTATATAATGCCTGCAGATAAAACGCGTTATGGTGCATTTTCAGGATTAGCAGAGCGCAGCGAAGATGATGTTAAAGCTATTATTGAAGAAATAGCCGCACGTAAAGATTTAAACGCAGAAGAAAAACTAGTCGCTGATTTTTACAATGCGTATATGGATACCGAAACACTTAATAAACTAGGTATAGCGCCTATCAAGCCATTATTAAGTGAAATTAGTGATGTATCATCGACTGATGATTTAGCTAAAATGTTTGGTAAGTCTTGGTTAACCGGTAATAAAGCCCCTTTTGGTGGCGGCATGTGGTTTAATCGCCTAGACCCTAATAAA
This sequence comes from Pseudoalteromonas sp. TB64, assembly GCF_000498095.1. Classification (GTDB taxonomy): domain Bacteria; phylum Pseudomonadota; class Gammaproteobacteria; order Enterobacterales; family Alteromonadaceae; genus Pseudoalteromonas. The sequence goes on along the minus strand of NZ_AUTQ01000106.1, from coordinate 968 downwards.
TATGAAATGTCGCTAGGTGCTGGTGGTTTAGGCCTACCAGATCGTTCTTACTACCTTGAAGATGCTGAGCGTTTTGTTAAAACCCGTACAGCTTATGTTGCCCACATTGCTGACATGCTTGAGTTTGCAGGAACTGAAAATGCAACTGAACGTGCTCAAGCTATTCTTGAACTTGAAACCAAAATTGCACAAGGTCATTGGCCTCGCGAAAAGCGCCGTAATCGCGATTTAACTTTAAACCAAGTTGAACGTGCCGATTTAAGCACTGCTTATCCTGGCTTTAACTGGGATTTATACTTTGCGCAAACAGGTTATAAAGTACCTCAGTTAAATGTATCTCAGCCTGAGCCAATAAAAGCGATGATTGAGCTAATCAATCAAGAAGATATTGCAGTATGGAAAGACTACCTAACGTATCACGCAATTAGCGGTAACGCAGGTTTACTCTGTGAAGAAGTATTTAATACTAACTTTGCTTTTTTTGGCAAAGAACTAAACGGACAACAAGAACCTCGCCCTCGTTGGAAACGTGCAATAAGCGAAATGTCTGGCACAAGTTCGCTTGGTTTTGCTATTGGTAAAATATACGTAGCGCGTTACTTCCCTGAGTCATCAAAACAACAAATGTCTGAGCTGGTTGAAAACCTTCGTACAGCCCTTGGTGAACGTATTGATAATCTAGAATGGATGGGCGATGAAACTAAAGTAAATGCGCGCGCTAAACTGGCTGCATTTGTACCAAAAATTGGTTACCCCGATGTATGGCAGTCTTATGAAGGTTTAAGTATTACTAAAAACGATTTGATTGGTAATGTGAAAAACATGCGTGAATATTTTCATGCAGAAAGTGTTGAAAAAGAGCTACAAAAAACAGATCGTAACCGCTGGGGCATGACGCCACAACGCGTAAACGCTTACTACAATAGCTCGTTTAATGAAATTGTATTTCCGGCTGCGATATTACAACC
>NZ_AUTQ01000105.1 GCF_000498095.1 Pseudoalteromonas sp. TB64 | reverse complement strand
AAGAATCTTTATATTGTGTGTGAAGATGTTGTCAGTGTGAAAGGCAACTCAAGTTCGGTGGATTCACTTCCATAAAGAACGAGTTTGAGTTGTTTTTATTTCCTTTCAATGCCACGTAATGTAAACCAAAAATCTTTATATTGTGTGTGAAGATGTTGTCAGTGTGAAAGGCAACTCAAGTTCGGTGGTGACTGAGTTTGAGTTGTTTTTATTTCCTTTCAATGCCACGTAATGTAAACCAAGAATCTTTATATTGTGTGTGAAGATGTTGTCAGTGTGAAAAGCGGCTCAATTTCGGTGGTGACTGAATTTGGGCTGTTTTTATTTTTGCCTCCACATAGTGTAAATAATAAATCTTTATGTTCTATGTGAAGATGTTGTCAGTGTGAAAGGCAATTCAAGTTCGGTGGGTTTACTTCCATAAAGAATCACTTGAGTTGTTTTAATTTAACTCCCTTTATATATTCCTCAACTTTCAAGTATTTCTAATATTACATCTATTTTTTAAATTACGCTTACCCATAAACTAATAAAATAGAAGGCTATTAATTGCACTTAAGAAATAGCCAACGTCTATTTGAGTAATTTAACTATCAGCTATACTTACTTTATCTTTTGCAAATAGTGCTATTAAGCCATCTATAATTGCACTTTGCCACACGTAATAATCGTGTCCTCCTGCGTATTCTTTATAGTTAACATCGTAGCCTTTCATTCTTAATATATCGCGTAAGTGTCTACTACCATCAAGAATTCCTTTTCCACCATTTCTACTTCCTTCAAAGAGTCCTGCAGTAATAAAAAAGTTGATAGGTAGCAGATCTTTAACCATAAAGTTTTCGGATACATAATATGTATTTAACGATTTTTTATGCTTAGGAGCCCACCAATAAGAACCGCTTAAAGAAATAACGTTACCAAAAATATCAGAGCGTCTAAAAGCAGTTGTAGTCGCACCAATACCACCGTAGCTTGAACCGGCTAAAACTCTTTGCTTTGCAGAAAATTTAACTGGAGAGTTTTTTTCTATGGTAGGTAACAATTCAGATGTTAGCATTTTAGTGAAATTTGGGTTATCTGGTAACTCGTTTCCTCTAGTCTTATTGTCTAAGTTGTCGATAAATATAGCTTCTATTGGAGGAAGAAGTTTATTATTCACCAAGGTATTGAGTTTAGAGTCTAAGTTAACTTTTTCTAGATATTTAGGTCCATCAAACATAAAAATCTGAATAGCATTTGATTTTGTTATATCACCAAAACGATATACTTTTATATTACGTTTATTTTTTAATATATTACTATCTAATTCAAATGATAATGCAGGCACAATGGAGTTGCTCTGTGCATTTTTTAAATATTGGTTCGAGAGATTATTTAAATCTATAACAGAACTTTGTTCGAATTTAGTTTTAGCTGCAATTGGAAAGTAATGCGGGTTATTAGGATCTCTTTGGGCCGTTGCAAGTAACGCAACTCTTTTTTCGTAACGCTCTCCAGTAAATTGGGGTACATCTGGCGCTAATTTATAAGACAGTTGTGTATCATTAGGTACTTTATAGCTTTTATACCAAATGTTTGATTTCCCGAGGCGTTCCATCCAACCATGATCATTATCAGGAGCTCCGAAAATCAGCACATTATTTTTTGCTCCCCTGTAAATAAATGTTAGTAAGCTATTATCATCAAGGGGTTCTATTAAAGGGGAGTTGTTCTTAATTAAAATATCCCATACATCGTCAGTTTCTTCTCCAGATTCAAGCATTGAAAATGCTTGATTTATTAATTTACTATCAGTTTTTTGTATATAGTTATTTTGCTCACTCTGACTAACAATCCTGTTAATTGTAACGTTTGGGATTGGTCCAGAATAAATCATTTTTGGGTTGTCGTAATCAGCAACAAAATGAAGCTTAGATTGTTTTAAATTTACATTTAATACCTCTCGTATAGGTTGGGAGTTTTGGTCTATCAAAGAAATTTCAGTATCATTTTCAGCAGCAACAATTGCACTAATATAGCTTCCTTTGTCTGCCAAAAATGTATACGTTTTGTTTGTTTTATCGAGTGTTACTTTACTTTTTTCTTGTCCGTAAACACCACTTGATAACGAGAGGGAAATTGAAATTGCTAATAAAATACTTGAGCGCATAAGTGTCCTTTTATAATGCTAATGATAATGCTTTTTATTTGTATCAATTATGTGTTGATTGCTAAAGTAATGCAAATAATGCCGTATTTTTAAGCCTTATTTAATGTGATTAACGGTAGGGGACTCAAATGACACGAATTTTTTGATTTGTATTTATCTTTTTTCATTTCAGTAACGCGCATGCTAATTACTTTCTAACTATTGATGTTAATGAGCAAAACCTGCTTTTTGATAGAGAGTTTTTTACCGTAGGTGATGACTATGGTGCCTGCGTATTAGGGAGGCTCGTGTAGTAGCAATACAAGCTAAGTTAAAATTTAAAATAGAGGGCTTTTATAACAATGACCATTATCGTGTAAGTGATAATATTCATTATTGTATGTGTAAAGCTATTTATGTTGATGGAGTTTATAAAAGTTGCTTTATTTATAATAAATTTAATGTGAATTTGAAATGTTTTTAATAACTAAGTTATTGTTTTTTAATTTGTTATTTTTAATTAACAAAATGGTTTCTAAAGCTTAACTCAAATTTATTGTTTTTTAGTTGAACAGAAAACTCTCTTTGTTATACTCACGTTCGAACTTTCAGTAAGTTTTGAAAGTTTGATTGATACGGATCAATTTTCACAAGGTGAATTTGTGCTAACCGGATTTGATCGTATTCAGCACCTGATTTTTGGGCTTACAGCAGCAATGTTTTTTAAATTTTTCCATTGCTATGTATTAATTTTAATTTTGTTATTAGTCATTTTAGTAGGTTAATGTCTTTGAACACACTTTCTTTACATCATGCAAATGCTGCTCTCGCCCCAAGCGAGCAGGTTACGTGTGAGCGCTTGAATAAAGCGAGTAAAGGCGTGTGTGTCGCTATAACATTGTTAGTGTTTAATACTGTCATGCTGCTAAGTGGTGCACTAGAGGATGCCTTCAAGCTTGAAGCTTTACTAAGTGATGGGTTTATTGTAGAGCCACTGTTACTTACTATTGCTGAATTTTTAGCTCATCCAATCATATCAAGTCAGTTACTTATTGGCCTTTGTTGGTTATTGTTCCATATTTTTCCAGCGCGTCGTGCTGGAATTATCCTCCGTAAAGCAGCCTTTGCTTTTAGCGAGGCTAAAGTTCTTCAGCCAGTGCAAGTTGCACATGGTTGTCGTGCTCCACCTAGCTTTACAGGTTGTCTGTAGGGTTACACCTTGTTGCTGGTTTTAATTATTTGTTCTTGCTGTAAATAATTAAAGTTAGCTAAAACAAAGTAACTCGTGTTTTTTAAACACTTTTCAGCCAACCACAACTCACCCAAGTTAATTTTTATTGCGTTATATAAATGCGTTTAAAAAAACTGGGTTTGTTTGCTAGGAGTTTTTACACCTATCATCTAAAGCTTGTTTCATCTTCATTTTATAATTCAGTTCTAATTAACTTGGGTTTTATCGAAAAATCGTTGCTTGGTTTTTTAAAGCAACAAACTCAAACCCTCTAGGTTGTAGGATAGTCCCTTGTTAATTCGTAACCTTTGTAATATTGCTTTAGCTAGTACAGTGCTGGCGCTGTCAGGCTGTAAAGGCGGGATACTTGATCCAAAAGGGCAGATAGGCATTGATGAGAAAAATTTAATCATCATCGCGACCGTGCTTATGTTGCTTGTAGTGATCCCCGTTATTGTGATGACTTTATATTTCGCATGGAAATATAGAGACACACAAACTCATGAAATTTACGCTCCAAAATGGGCTCATTCAAATAAAATTGAAGCTGCTGTTTGGGCTGTTCCTATCGTTATTGTGATTATTTTAGGTGTTATTACCTGGGAGTCTACTCAAGCATTAGACCCATACAAGCCAATTGAAGGTAAAGGTAAACATCTTACTGTTGAAGTGGTGTCATTAAACTGGAAGTGGCTATTTATTTATCCTGAGCAAGGTATTGCTACGGTTAATGAATTAGTGTTTCCGGCAAATGTGCCTGTTGAATACAAAATCACTTCAGAGAGCACAATGAACTCGTTTTTCATTCCGCAATTGGGTAGTCAAATATACTCAATGGCCGGTATGGAAACCAAGCTTCACTTAATTGCTAATGAGCCAGGTACATTTAAAGGCTTTTCGGCAAATTACAGTGGTGCAGGCTTTACTGGCATGAAGTTCAACGCAATTGCCACACCTACTCAAGCTGGTTTTGATAAGTGGGTGAGTGATGTGAAAGCGAATTCAAGCGCTAATAATCTTACTCATGCAAATTATGTTGAGCTTGCAAAAGCGAGCGAAAATAATCCTGTAGCTTATTACGGTAAAGTTGAAGACGGCTTATTTCATACAATTGTTATGAAATACATGCAGGCGCATGGCGATATGAATAAAAAGCACAATGCGATGGGCGAACATGGCGAGATGGGTAAACAACATCACGCTATGGACAAGCATTCAGCGAAATCATCACACAGCCAAGGCGAGGAATAATCATGTCGTTTTTAGGCAAACTATCTTTAGATGCAATTCCGTTTCATGAACCAATTCTTGTGGTCACGATGTCGGTTATTGCAATAGCTGGGCTTATTATTGCCGGGCTTATTACAAAGTACAAAAAATGGGGCGTGCTTTGGCGCGACTGGATCACGTCTGTTGATCATAAACGCTTAGGCGTGATGTATATCTTTCTTGCATTAATAATGCTATTTCGTGGTTTTTCTGATGCCATAATGATGCGTACTCAGTTAGCACTTGCTACCAGCGGGGCGCCCGGTTATTTGCCACCAGAGCACTACGACCAAATATTTACTGCCCATGGCGTAATTATGATCATATTTATGGCAATGCCATTTATGATTGGTTTAATGAACATTATATTACCACTACAAATTGGTGCTCGCGATGTTGCATTCCCATTTTTAAATAACTTAAGTTTTTGGTTTACTGCCAGTGGCGCTATTTTAATTAATATCTCACTTGTTTTTGGTGAGTTTGCTAAAACAGGTTGGGTGGCATATCCGCCGCTTTCGGAGCTGACCTTTAGCCCTGGGGTGGGGGTAGATTATTATATATGGGCCTTGCAAATATCCGGGCTTGGTACTCTTTTAACCGCTGTAAACTTTTTAGCGACTGTATTTAAAATGCGTGCACCGGGTATGACCCTAATGAAAATGCCTATTTTCACATGGACATGTACTTGGGCAAATATCTTAATTGCAGCATCATTCCCAATTTTAACTGCTGTGTTAACTATGCTAACACTGGATCGTTATCTCGATTTCCACTTCTTTACCAATGAATTGGGCGGTAACGCCATGATGTACATCAACCTGTTTTGGGCGTGGGGTCATCCTGAGGTATATATTTTAGTATTACCAGCATTTGGTGTTTTCTCTGAAATTATTTCGACCTTTGCTGGTAAGCGTTTATTTGGTTATAAATCGATGGTTTACGCCAGCGGTGCAATCTCTATTTTAGGGTTTGTTGTTTGGTTACATCACTTCTTTACTATGGGGTCCAGTGCAAACGTTAACGCGTTCTTTGGAGTAATGACCATGGTTATAGCGGTACCAACCGGCGTTAAGCTATTTAACTGGTTGTTTACTATTTATCGCGGACGTTTGCGTATCAGTGTTCCTGTACTTTGGACGCTTGGCTTTATGGTTACCTTTACTGTAGGCGGCATGACTGGTGTATTACTTGCCATTCCTGGTGCGGACTATGTATTACACAACAGCTTATTCTTAATAGCGCATTTTCATAACACTATTATTGGTGGTGCTGTATTTGGTTACCTTGCTGGTTTTGCATTTTGGTTCCCTAAAGCAATGGGCTTTAAACTGAATGAAAAATGGGGTAAAGCATCATTTTGGTGTTGGATTATTGGTTTCTTCGTAGCATTTATGCCGCTGTACGTACTTGGTTTCTTAGGTATGACTCGTCGTTTAAACCACACTAATAATCCAGATTGGAACATATGGTTATACATTGCTGCAGGCGGTGCTGTGATTATTATGTTCGGTATTATTAGCCAAGTTATTCAACTATATGTGAGCTTTAGAGACCGCGAAGCGCTTGACGATACAACAGGCGATCCGTGGAACGGTCATACACTTGAGTGGGCAACAAGTTCACCTCCACAAGTGTATAACTTTGCAACTATTCCACACGTTGATGATATTGATGCATGGACCGACATGAAAGAAAAAGGTCAAGCATATTTAGATAAAGCTAATTACAGCCCTATTCATATGCCTAAAAACACATCTGCTGGTGTGCTAATGGCGGCAAGTTTAACTGTATTTTGTTTTTCAATGATTTGGCATATTTGGTGGTTAGCTGTTGTTGGATTAGTAGGTGGAATTGCCATCTTTATCAAACGTTGTTACACAAACGATGTTGATTACTATATTCAACCAGATGAAATAGCACGAACAGAGCAGGCTTATAATTTAAGTGGCGCTGGTCAAAAAAGTACTATTGCTAACGAGAATAAGGAGCTAAACGCGTGAGTACACTATCTGCAAATGTAGGGTCTGCAAATTTAGACTCAGTATCTCATGATGCTCACGAGCATGAGCATCATGATACTTCTGGCGATACCGTATTTGGCTTTTGGTTATATTTAATGACCGATTGCCTATTATTTGCCTCGTTTTTTGCCACTTACGCCGTGTTATTTATGAACACGGCAGGTGGTGTATCAGGTAAAGATATTTTCGAACTCGATTTTGTAGCAGTAGAAACTGCTGCACTACTTATTAGTAGTATTACTTTTGGCTTTGCCATGCTTGCCGCTCAAGGGCAAAAAAAGGCACTTACCTTAACATGGTTATTTGTTACGTTTTGTTTAGGTGCTGTGTTTATTAGTATGGAAATATACGAATTTCATCACCTAATAGTGAACGGGCATGGTCCGCAACATAGTGCTTTTTTAACATCGTTTTTCTCATTAGTTGGCTTGCACGGTTTGCACGTAACCGCAGGTTTAATATGGATGACAATAATGATGATTGAAGTTGCTAAGCGCGGTCTTGGCAAGGCAACTATTACGCGTTTAAGTTGCTTAAGTTTATTTTGGCACTTTTTAGATGTTGTTTGGATTTGTGTATTTACCGTTGTTTATTTAATGGGAGCAATGTAATGAGCCACAGCGAATCGCATTCATTAAAGCAAAGTGATCATCACGATGAGTCTCACGGCAGTGTTAAAAGTTACCTAATTGGCTTTGTGCTATCAGTTATTTTAACAACTATTCCATTTTATATGGTTATGAGTGGTGACTTTTCAAAAGTAACAACGCTTTGGAGCATTGTTACTTTAGCTATCGTACAAATTTGGGTGCATTTAAAATACTTTTTACACCTTAACTTTACGACTGCAAATGGTCGAGCAAGTACTTTCTCATTCCTATTCAGTGCCCTGATTATCGTAATGGTTGTTGGGTTATCTGTTTGGATCATTTATGAATCTAACGCAATGATGATGTACTAGGAGTTGAAGATGTTTCGTCGTTATTTATCAGTGACAAAGCCAGGTATTATTATGGGGAATTTAATCAGCGTAGCGGGTGGGTTTTTACTTGCCTCGCGCGGTGACATAGATCCATGGTTAATGGTTGCCACGTTAATTGGCTTATCGCTCGTAGTTGCATCGGGTTGTGCTATCAATAATGTAATTGATAGAGATATAGATGTAGCAATGGCACGTACTCGTACACGTGTAACTGTAACTGGCGAAATGTCTGCTAAGGCTGCACTTAGCCACGGTGTTTTATTGGGTATTGTAGGTTTTGGGTTATTAATTGCTTTTACTACTCAAGCTGCCGTGTTTTTTGCAGCCTTTGGTTATGTTATTTATGTAGGGGTTTATAGCCTCTACATGAAACGTAACTCAGTATATGGCACTTTTGTAGGTAGCCTTTCTGGCGCTGTACCACCAGTAGTTGGTTACTGCGCCGTGACAGGGCAGTTCGATATGGGCGCATTAATACTGCTAGTTATGTTTAGCTTGTGGCAAATGCCGCACTCTTACGCTATCGCTATTTTTCGCTTTAAAGATTACCAAGCTGCAGGTATTCCTGTATTACCCGTAGCGCAAGGTATTGATAAAGCAAAGCGCCACATTGTGCTTTACATAGCTGTCTATGCCTTAGTTGTGATGTTACTGCCAATTACTGGCTACACAGGTGCTGCTTTTATGGCTGTTGCTTGTATTACCAGCTTTTGGTGGTTGCTAATGGCGCTACGCGGCTATCGTCGTAATATTGATATGAGCAGCTGGGCACGTAAAGTGTTCGCATTTTCAATTATTAATATTACAGCGTTAAGCATTGCTATGGCTGTTGATTATCATAGCGTTGCTCCACAGCTATTAACGCTTACCTAATTTAAAATTTTTTAACTATTCCAAAGTTAATCCAAAGGCTCGAAAGAGCCTTTTTTTATGCCTAAATATTAAAATAATTGAACATTCGTATACTCGCTCTTTTACTTTTTAAAATCATCAGCATTGTAATAAAGTGGTTTAAGCGTGCCGCAATTAATAAATTTATAGGTAAGCTCATTTTCAGCTGGGACACGTTTTGAGGTACGAAGTTTTTGCATACACGCATTAACTAAATCTACAAAAATAAGATGGTTATAGCTCGGTGCTTTTTGAATTTTATGAATATAAATACGCTCAGTACCGCTTAGTGTAATCATGTCGTAGTCTTGCCATTGCGATGATTCACTCAAATCTTTTAGTTCTCTGGCATACAGCTGCTTACTCAAGACCAACTCTTTTTTTGAATAAATTAAACTACCACCTTGTTGATAATCACCCTCGTAAATATCGGCAATAATCGTAATTTCTTCACCACGCATTAAATGCTGAATATTAAACGCTTGTGGCTTTACGGTGATTAACTCGGCATTTCTAACAAAGCCTAAAAATGGAACATCGGGGTTTCCTATTTTATAAACAACTTGCACATCATTGGGTAAATTATAGGTGGGTAAATTCATTGCAATAATAGACGAGCCTTGATTAACCAAAGCCATAGGGTGCTCAGCATTGTAAGCGGGGTCTACCGGTGGAAGTTCTGCTTTTTCTTCTTCAGCTGCGGCAAAGCCACTTAAAGTGATTAGTAATAAAGTAAGTAGTAAGCGCATTATAATCTCAATTAATTTATGAGCTTAAATTGTAGTATAAAAATATATATTACATTGAGTTAATTACACTTAATACTTAACTGCAAAGGATTGTATAAAAGGCTCAAATGAGCCTTTTATACAATTTCAAGGTAATTTCAAGATGGTTTCAAGGTAATCTCAAAGCGACATTAAAATAATGGCGACTAAATAAGCACTACTTAATTGCTTTTTTTACTTCTCGCCAATCTATTATTTTAAAGTTTTGAGGCTGCTGTGGCATACGGTTATAACCATCTTGTACAACTAAAATACCTTCAGGATAACCCGGAAGAGACTTAGATGTTACTGTTAACCCGTCGGTTTCTGATGTGCCATCAATACCATTAACCAAATCACTTATTACACTAAACTTACCTGCAAACTCTAAGCTAGGTGTTTTAATGCCCGCAGTACCATTCTTTATTTTATACAGTACGTAGCTGTTATCACCTTGGCTCGAAACAACTAAATAACGTGTTTTGTCGCTGTGGTAAATTTCCATACCTTCAACATCATCAACAAGTTGCTCATTTATGCCTTGTAGCATAACCGGTGTACTTCCTGCCGTTGGCTCTGCACCTATAAACCAAATACCGGCATCTTCTTCGCCTACAAATAATTGTCCTAGTGCATCATCTGCACTACAGCCTTCTGGTTGGCTTGGTAGGTTAAACTCGCGAACAAGCTTGCCTGTTATTTTTTCGTTATTCTCAATGATTTTATATTGCTGATACAGCCCCGATTTATCATTTACAAATACATAGTTCCCCGTATTTGACGAGTACATACATAAGCCATAAATTTCATCAAGATTGGTAGGAATATCAGTAATGTACTTCACATTATTATTAGCTTGTACTGTAAATACACTAATACCATTAAGTGTTCGGTTACTGGCGGTTATTAATGTATTGGTACTGTTTTTAATGGTGCTATTTTGTCGCAGGTCCACGTTATTTAAACGACCAACTTCAAGTGACTGTTCAAGCTTGCCATTTAGGCTATATACCATTAGTCCACGGCGTTTATCAGTGCCTAAAATTAAGCTGTTTGCTGCATTTTTAGGGTTAACCCAAATTGCCGGATCGTCTGCTGCATCACCAAATGCTTGAACGGGGGCTGTTTGTGCACTTGCCTTTATTTGAGTGATTGATTGAGTGTTGGTTTTTAATGGTTTTTTGATAGGTGTTACAGGCAATGTACTTTTAATATAAGCGCCTGTTTCGTCGTTATACAGCACTGCCGTTGCCGCGTTGTTACTTGTGTAATTTACCGCTACCGATTCCAAGCTCAAGTCACCATTTAACATCCAGTTATTAAACGCTTTGCCAATTGGATCATAAGCATACACAGTATTGTTTTTGGTACTAGTAAACCAAATCATACCATCTTGCGAAGCCGAAATAGCTCCTAGTTCACTGTGTAACTTTCCAAAGGGTGCGACTAAAGCAATCGGTTTTTTATCTGCTTGCGATTCCGCGTTCGCGTTTATTGCCCAAATGCCTACTTCGCTTTCACTTACATATAAGGTATTTGTTGTTGTACTTACAGCACAACCCGACGCCTCACTAACGCCAGAAAATTCACGTAAATTTACGTTAACCGCTTTATTATTCGCTGTATCAAAAACAATCGTTTCAGTAATTAGCCCGCGTACATCAGGTACAAATGCTGATATTGATTCACTCGCTTTATTAGTGAATAAACACACTGTATCGGGTTGTGCTTGTGGTGGATTAATACGCGTTAGTTCAATTGTATTCCAGCCACTTTGAGTGTGTTCAAGCTTAAATATAACTACGTTATCTTGATTGTTATCAATAGTTGCAACCAAAAATGAGTGTGCTGTTAGCTTAGTGACAGCAAGCGCTTCAAAGTTACCTTTTTTTATAATGCTGCTTTGTTGCGTTTCACTTTCAACTAACACTAAGCCTTTGCTTTCGCTTGCTAGCAACCAATTGTTATTATTTAACCATGCCGCTTGTGAGCCTTGCATGTTATCTGTTGGACCAAATTTAGTACTATTAATGACTACTTTATCGGGTGTGTTTTTTACTGCCGTATTTGTAGTCACGTTACTATTGCTACACGCACTTAATGTACTGAGCACTAAGCTACTTACAATTAAGCTAATAGATGTTTTTAATTTAAAGTTCATGTTGTAACCCTTTATTGGTCAAAGCGCTTTTGAGTGCTGTAACGCACTTCGCCTTTATAGTTAATAGCCGTTGCTTTTAGTGCTTCATTGTTAATCGAAAAGCTTAAAAGTCCTGGTGTAGCTTCTGCAAAACGCGTAAATTCACGTTGTTTTACGTAACGCGCTTCGCTACCGCCACCAGATACAAAGTGGTCGAGTTTACTGCCATCTATTTGGTTATGTTGCAGGTCATGTTCGTGTCCTGCTATGTATGCTTGCACACCATTTTGCTCAAATATGGGCTCGAGTAAATTACGTAAACCTTCAGTAAGTCCGTAACGTTTTCCACTGCTATAAAGTGGGTGATGACCAACCACTATTTTCCATCGTGCTTGGCTATTTTCGAGCTGGCTATTTAACCATGTTAATTGCGCTTGGCTGTTTTGCCCTTGAGTTGCTTTGTATTTTTCGCGTGTTTTGTATTCAGGATTTAAAGTATTAGTGTCTAAAAACACCATTAATATCTGCTCGCCACCTTTTAAAGTAAAGGTTTTGCTGTAATAGCGTGCAGGTAAATTCCAGCGCTGACTTTTTTTACTGTAATCAAGTTGTGCTTGCGCATTACCTAAATAATCATGATTACCCAGTACTACATACCAAGGCTCGAATGTATGTGGACCATGGTAAATATCTTCATAGGCACTTTGCCAAAGCGGGTCGTTAACACTTGCCACGCCATTGGGATAAAAGTTATCGCCAGTTGAAATAGTAAAATCACCATCCGTTTGAAACATCGCTATTTCTAACTGGTGTGCTACGTCTTTTTGATAAAAGTGCCCGTTATGACCCCAATCACCAATAACCGTAAAATTTAAGCTCTTAGGCAGGACCGTCAAGTTGGCAATTTTTTGTTGCTCGTATAATACATCGGTGTACGTTACGTTTGCCAATACGCTTTGTATACTGCATAAGCCAAGTGTTATTAGCAGTAATGTTTTTTTTATCATTATTGTTCTCCCATGTTTGGTAGCGCTAAATAAAGTGATTAGCACTACCTCATAAACTTATTTAAAACGCGTAACGCAGCATAAGTTGATAAACTGGTCCCGCTTCTTCAGACTCAATTTCGTACTCATCAAAGCTTCTACTAAACTGATCTTCAACGGTATCAAATTTATTGAAGGTTTCGTCTTTACTTGCATCAAGTAGGTTTGAACCCACCAAGCGTAGCGTTACATCTTCCCAACGTTTTTCTAAAAACACTTCAAAGTCGGCACTGTAAGACGTAGTGATTTCTTCACCTACAATACGTCCATAGGCATCACCTTGCTTGCGGTAAGTTACGCCAAATGCAGCTTTGAGTTCGGGTAAGTCTTGAATAAACCCAACGTTATAAACGTAGTCTGATTGGTCGTTAAATTTGCGAGTTCCAAAAAAATCGGTTACTTCACTATCAAGCCATGAGTAGTTTAAAAATACACCCGTATTAGGCATGCTAAATGCGCCAAGTGGAGTAGATAAATCAAGCTCAACGCCTTTAACATTACCATCGCCTGTGTTGCGTGGTTGCAGTACAAATGTACCTTCGCCCTCAGAGCCTTCTTGTCCTGTATTTGTTATTTCTATTAGGTCATTTACTTTGCGATAAAATAAATTAATACCTACAACGCCACTTTTTCCTAAGCGATACTCGTAGCCTAAGTCCATACCCCAAGCTGATTCTGGTTTTAATTCAGGGTTCCCTAGTTGGTCGTTATCGCCAAGCTCTTTTTCGATAAGTGCCGGCGTTAAAAAATCAAACTCAGGGCGGCGTAAACTACGCGCAACCGATGCACTTATACGCCCATTTTCGCTAACGTTATAACGAAAGTGTGCCGAGGGGAGGATAAAGTCGTAACTATTATTTTCGGTCACGCCAATTGTTTTATCATTAATTTTAGAATCGGTAGACTCCCAGCGAACGCCCAGCTCCCAAGCAAATAAATCATCTTTGTGCTTAACAAGGGCAAATAAGTCAAAGCGATCTTCTTCTAAAGTATTTACACCACCAGTAACCGCTTCGTACTCGCTATTAAATGCAGCAAGCGTTAAAGGTGTTGCTGCGTATTGATCCCAACTGGTAAGTGCAAGTTCTAATTCGTTTTGCGATTCTAAAATTTCACTGTCGCGTTTTTTATTTTGTAAAAATGCACCAAACTGAATTTCTTTGCTGTCACCCCAAGGTTGGCTGTGTTGCCACTGTAGAGTCCATTCTTTATCATCTATTTCACTTTTAGTTTGCTCTTCTTCAAATACCATAGGCAGCTCTGAGGTATCTAATTCGACTTCTTCCTCATAAACAGACTCTTCAAACCTAGCAAAGCCAAATTTAAACTTACTTGTGCCACTTAGTAGTGGAAATTCATAAGCGGTATTGATGTTGTAATTAGTTTGGTCAATATATTTAACATTGGCATTATCTGTTTCTAAGTTACCGCCATTTACAATATCGTTATTGGTTGCAGTTGGGTCGTTGTATTCAAATGAACGTTCATCCTCAGTACGCTCTGTATCAACCCACATAGCGCTAATATTAAACTGACTATCGTCGTCAAAAACAATTTCGTAGCTGGAGTTAAGTGACGTGTCGTCGCCATCGCGAGTGTCAGATTGGTCTTCGCGGTTATCAAATTCTTCTGTTTGAAAATTTATATTGTTTTCAGGGCTATCGCCGTAGCGCAAACTAGTTTTTTGTTTTGGGTTATATCTGCCTTGTAAATTTGCACCAAGTAATAAGCGCCCACCAGCAAATTCAGTACCGTACACTGCAGCTAAGCTTTCTTTAAATTCACCATCATCATAAAACAAGCCACCAGCACGCAAGTAACCGCCATCTAAACTGTAACCATCGCGCAATACAATATTTAATGTGCCCGCAATAGCATCGGCTGAGCGGTTAGCACTTGATGAGCGAATTATTTCAACGCGTTCAATTAACTCAGCCGGAATTCGGTCAACAAAAAATGAACGATCGGCACCAGCGCCAGGTACTTCTTCACCGTTTATAAGCACCTTTGTATAAGCAGGGCTTAACCCCCGCATACGTGCACCATCCGATTCAAGTACATCCGATAAAAATGTAACACTGGGTACTCGTTTTAATGCATCGCCTGCGGTTAAAGGTTCAAAACGTTGAAAGTATTCTTGTGAATATTCTAAGGTTGGTGCGAGTTCGTCAGAACGGTTTCTGTAACCAATTTCACCATATACAACAATTTTGTCAGAAACTTCGATATCTTTTTTTGTAGTTTCTTTTGCATCATCTTCTGCATAAGCCGTTAAATTACATAAGGCTAATGCGGCTACCAGTACTTTTATTTTAAAGTGTTTCATTGTATTTGCTCTTGGTTATTACTGGGTTGTTTCTTGGTATGGCGAGCAAGCTAAAGATATTTGGTTACGTAAATGTGACAGTGTTTAGTTTAAATACATGTATTTAGAGGTGTTTGAGTAATATGTAGAGCGTACTGAGCTTTTATCACTCCTTGTAAAGTCAGGTGTTATGTACCGTGCAGGGCTGTTTTTAAAGTAGGTATCATCTCGTTGTCATATAGCTGAGCTAATATGACCCTGCTAACAAAAACTTGTATGAACTAACTTCAAAACTCATTTATAAACGAGATACCGCACATGCGATTTAACCCCTTTATCAGCCACCGATTATTAATAAACGCTATTATTGCGATGTTTTTTAGCGCTGTGTTTTTAAGTAGTTACTTAGGTGTATTAAAAACTTACGCCAGTATTCAGTGGCTCGATATTATGGGGGAGGGCGGTATTGTATTAATGACCCTTGTATGGATTGCCGCGTTATTAATTTCAAGACCACCGAGTAAAGTAACCACTTACTTAGTGATAGGTGTTGGGCTATTTATGTTCTCGGCAACTCTAGATTTACTTGATGAATGGTTAATGCATCCAGCGCATCAATGGCTCAGTTGGATTGAATCTCTGCCAGCACCTTTAGGCATGTTGTTAACGAGTGTGGGTTTGTATTATTGGCATCAAGAGCAGTACGTATTAAATCTTCAGCTACGCCGCCGTGAAGCGCATTTACGTGAGCACGATAAGGTGTGCTCAGTTACAGGTCTTTATAAGGCGCAGTATCTAGATTCAGCAATTAAAGAGCAACTTACGAGCAAACAACCACTATGGCTTGGGGCTATTGATATTCGTGATTTTTCGCATTTTAATAGTGAGTTTGGCTTTCGCGAGGGCGACCGGTTACTGCGTGAAATTAGCGATCTATTATTAATGAATTGCCGACTAAGTGATGTAGTATGCCGCTACGCAGGAGACTGCTTTATGGTATTAATGCCAGCCACCACAGAGCAGCAAGCTAAAGAGCTGATGGCGCAAATTAAAGGAGCTCTAAAGCATTGTGCATTTAAAGTTGAAGCATCTAAAAAAGCAAAGTTTCAATATGTCACTACCGCCTTAATACAAGGTAATAAGCATAGCAGTACAGATAAACTAACAAGCCAACTGCATAGTCAATTACAACAAAAAAAGCATCAACAAAAAGTAGCGCACCGTGCACATGTTTGTTAGCCAAGACGACAAATATTTAAGCGCTCAAGGACTTATTACGTCAGCTGTAGAGCTTGCTCAAAGCCGAAACATAAATTTACATAAGCTGCTACGCGGTACCGGTATTTTTGAACAAGACTTACTTAATTTTCAGCATACATTTAGTGTGTCTCAGCAGGTGCGTTTATTAGCTCAATTTAAGTTGTTGATGAAAAGTACTGACAGTGGTTTTTTACTCGGTAGCCAACTTATTAACGACACTCGAGCCGAAGCTCAGGCATTAAAATATAGCGATAATTTAGCTCAAGTATTAAAGCAATTATCACTTTTAAGAATGCAATTAGCGCCTTTGCTGTTTAGCCAAACGTATATTAAAAACGATAATGTTTATATTTATATTCAGCCAGCACATGGGCTTGATGAAAGCCTTTACCACTATGTGCTAGAGATATACAGCACTGCATTTTATAGTTTACTTAAACGAGTGAGCGAAAGTTACCCGCATTGTCAGTTCGACTTTGCTTTTAAACGCCCTCGGCATATTCAAGAGTACGAACAAAATTTAGGGCTAAAGGTAAGTTTTGATAAGCCATGTACTCGCTGGGTATTAAATAAAACCATGTTAAGGGCTAAAAACCCGCATGCGAGTCAATTACGATTTATGCAAGCGCAGTCGCAGCTACATAATAAAAGCGTAGTTAGCATGACTTTTATTGAAGCCGTCTGCAGATACTTATACTCTCACCCAAGTGCTAATTTAGAGTGTACCGCAAAGCACTTTGCTATGAGCTCAGCTACATTTAAGCGCAGACTCAAACTCAATGGGGTACGCTTTTCAGCGTTAATAGATGAGCAAAATAAGCACAAAGCTATTTACCTACTTACTCTGTGCGCTAAACATAACGAACAAGTCGCTGAGCATTTAGCTTTTTACGATATACCTAACTTTCGGCGCGCCTTTAAGCGCTGGACAGGCTTAACACCTAATCAGTTAAAAGCGCAATAAGTTACTCAGTTGCCATGTCGATGGAGTGTAACAATGTTCGTGCCTTTAAATGTAGGTTTGCGTCCTCTGGGTTTGACGTATTAGTCAGCCAAATTACATTACCTTCTTTATTTACAAACAATGTAGTAGGTGTGCCTCGTATACCTAATTGCTGTGCTATTGCATCGGCTTTTACGGCTGTTTTAAAAGTATAACCTCTATCGCTAAGCGCTTTAGCGGGAGTGGCATCGTCATCTTCTTTAAAGCTCACGGCAATAACTTTTAAGCCCATATCATCAATTTTTTGAAGTGCTGGTTGCAGCTTTTTACAGTACGGACACCACGTTGCCCAAAAGTGTAAAACGTAAGGTTGACCTAATAAATCTTGAGTATTGAGTGCAGACCCATCAGCCATTTGTAAATTTAATGTAGGTAACTTAGGGTATGTTTCTTGCGTGCTTTCTTCTTGCGAATAGCTTGTAAAGCTTATAAAAATTAGTGCGATGGCAATAAATAGTTGCTTCATAATATGTTCGTTCTTATTTTACATATTAAATAAGAACGAGAATTTAACATTTTTATTTCAAACTAAAAGCGAGCAGCTTGCTCAACAACAATAGCGTGGCGTTTAGCGAGCCGAAGGTGGTCTTTATCGTAGCCACCACCTATTACTGTAGCAACGGGTGTATTGTGTTCAAGGCAGCGTTTTAGCACTAAATGGTCGCGCTTAACTATGCCATCCCAGCTGATATCTAATTTACCCAAGCCATCGCCTTGCCAAATATCAACGCCTGCATCGTAAAGTACCAAGCTTGGGTTTAGCTCTTTAAGTAAATAACTCAAGGTGTCGTCAACTACGGCAAGGTATTCGTCGTCTTTCATGTTATCGGCTAAGCCAATATCTAAATCGCTAGCGGACTTTCTAAAGGGGAAGTTTTTTTCACAATGGATAGAACAAGTATAAGCGTATGCTTGATGCTCTAACATTGCAGCTGTGCCATCACCTTGGTGCACGTCTAAATCAAAAATAAGTACGTTAGTTACTTCACCCGATTCAATTAAAGTTTGTGTGGTAAAGGCTAAATCGTTAACCATGCAGTAGCCTGAGCCAAAATCGGTATGTGCATGGTGTGTACCACCAGCAAGGTGACACGCTATACCATGTTTAAGTGCTAAGCGGGCGGTTTGTAACGTACCTTGAGGAGCTGTAAAGGTACGTGCCATAAGCTCTTTTGACCAAGGTAAACCAATGCGGCGCATTGCTTTTTCATCTAAGCGGTTATTCCATAAATCGTGTATGTAATTTTCGCAGTGTATTAGCTCAAGTGGCTCTGGCGTGCCTAATATTGGCTCAACCAGGTTATCGCCAATCAAACCAAGCTCTGCAACATGCTGATATAAATGTGCAAACTTACTCATTGCAAAACGATGCTTTGGATCGAAATTAAACGAGTAGTTAGGGTGATACACCAAAGGTAAATGTGGATTTAAAGTCATGTTTACACAAGTTGAAAAATTTGTTCTATGGTAATCAACTAATCCAAATGAGTCTATTCTTGTGTGTCGTGAATCAACATAGCGAGTTCGCGATGTAATAGTTCGTCATCAGCTAAGTTTAGCTCTATTAAACGCTTTAAATAAGTAATGCTGTCTATATCAATATGGTGGCATTTTAAACCAATATGATCGGCTTCTATATGGCACACCACAACCTCCATTTTTATTTCTATTTCGCTTTGAGGAAGTATAAAACGCAGTATTGCATTAGAATTAGTGTTACTTATAAAAGCATCGCATTTAGTGATTAATGCGCCATGCAAAGATACATCAAGTAATTTACATGGGTATTGGTGATCATTAAAAATTACTTGTGCATCGGTTGAAAATAAAACACGAGAAAACTGACGACGATTTTGCATAACCTAATTTAGCCTTACTGTTTTTATAATAAATTAAGCATAGCGGGTAATTCTCTACATGCTAGCAGGATATGCTCCTGTAATGCTGGTGGCATAAAAAAGCCCCGCATAAATGCAGGGCTTAGTTTTACTGTAATAAATTAATTACGGTAAATATTAACCAATTTTTTTGTACTTAATACGTTTAGGTTCAGTTGCTGCTGCACCTAGTGTCTTTTTAAGCCACTCTTCGTATTCAGTATAGTTACCATCAAAGAAGTTAATTTGACCTTCGTCGCGGTAATCTAAAATGTGCGTAGCAATACGGTCAAGGAACCAACGGTCATGCGAGATACACATTACACAACCAGGGAACTCTAAAATAGCGTTCTCAAGTGCGCGTAGTGTTTCAACGTCCAAGTCATTGGTTGGCTCATCGAGTAGTAACACATTGCCGCCAGCTTTTAATAACTTAGCAAGGTGTAAACGGTTACGCTCACCACCTGATAGGTCTTTAACAAACTTTTGCTGATCGTTACCTTTAAAGTTAAAGCGACTTACATACGCACGGCTTTGGAACTCAAAGTTACCAATTTTTAGTACGTCTTGACCGTCTGATATTTCTTGGAAAACAGTTTTGCTTTCGTCCATACCGTCGCGGAACTGATCAACGGTAGCAATGTGTACGCTTTCGCCAATAGTAATGCTACCGCTGTCTTGCTTTTGCTCACCACTGATCATTTTAAACAGCGTTGATTTACCTGCGCCATTCGCGCCAATAATACCTACAATGGCACCTTTTGGCATGCTAAAGCTTAAGTCGTCAATTAAAACGCGATCGCCAAAACTCTTACGAAGATTAGTTACTTCAAGTACTTGGTCGCCTAAACGCGGACCAGGTGGAATAAACATCTCGTTAGTTTCGTTACGTTTTTGGTAATCAGACTGCTGCATTTCAGTAAACTGAGCCATACGTGCTTTTGACTTAGCTTGACGACCTTTAGGGTTTGAACGAACCCATTCAAGTTCTTGCGCAATTGATTTTTGACGTGCTTTTTCAGATTTTTGTTCTTGCTGTAAGCGCGCATCTTTTTGTTCAAGCCAAGAAGAGTAGTTACCTTCCCATGGAATACCTTCACCACGGTCAAGCTCCAATATCCAACCCGCTACATTATCAAGGAAGTAACGGTCATGCGTTACCGCCACAACAGTGCCTTCGTAATCGTGTAAGAAGCGCTCTAACCATGCAACCGACTCAGCATCCAAGTGGTTAGTTGGTTCATCGAGAATAAGCATGTCTGGTTTTTCAAGCAATAATCGACATATAGCAACACGACGACGCTCACCACCTGAAAGGTGCTCAATTTTAGCATCCCATTCTGGTAGGCGGAGTGCATCAGCAGCACGCTCTAAAACGTTATCAATGTTGTGACCATCGTGCGCCTGAATAACAGCTTCAAGCTCGCCTTGCTCTTTTGCAAGTGCGTCAAAGTCAGCGTCTTCCATGGCGTATTCGTTATACACTTCGTCAAGACGTTTAAGTGCGTGTTTAACTTCGCCAACAGCTTCTTCAACAATTTCACGAACTGTTTTGCTTTCGTCTAAAACAGGCTCTTGCGGTAAATAACCAATTTTTGTACCAGGCTGAGGATGTGCATCACCTTCAAAATCTTGGTCAACACCGGCCATAATACGTAGTAACGTAGATTTACCAGAACCGTTTAAACCAAGCACACCAATTTTAGCGCCAGGAAAAAAGTGTAACGAAATATCTTTTAAGATAGTGCGCTTAGGTGGCACAACCTTAGATACTCGACTCATCGAGAATATAAATTTATCAGGTAAAACCATGGAGGAAAGCCTTCAAATAATAATAAAAATTTCAATGTTGTATTGTAGTGGCTGACGGGTGAAACAGTCAACGAATGCTGTATAGAACTATACACTTGTGTTGGTAATGGATGCGTTTATAGCTTATTAAAAGCTCATTAAAATGCGGTTATTACAAAGTCCGTAATGTGTAAGATAATGTAATGCATTGTTTTATATTGTTCGAAGATATTTCAATTTGAGTAAAAAAGAGACAAGATGTTTACAGGTTACAAAAAAGAAACAAATTTTAAGAGTTAGTCTAAAACTTTTTTAAATCATAAGTAGTCATCTAGTATTAATTACGTTTAAGGAATGAACATGAAAACAACAACAGTTATAAAATTAAGCGCGTTACTTTTAGGTTTATATTCATTTTCGAGCCACGCAGACATGCTCCGTGTAAGCGGCTATTACCATGGAGTAGGTATGGGCTCAACACAGATTGATGTTCATGAAAGTGATAGCTTACAATTTACAACGCTTTACGGACGGTTTGGTTATCAGTTTTCGCAATACTTTGCATTAGAAGGGCGTGTAGGGTTTGGATTAAATGATGAATTAGCACCTTTAAATGGAGTTGTTTTTACTCAAAACCCACAAGACGGCTCGCTCACCTCAGAACCCATTCAGAGCCAAATTGATTCAAGCCTTGATTTGCAAACAAGTATATTTGTAAAAGCTAATTACCCAATTTCATCTCGAGCTGATGTGTTTTTATTTGGCGGCTATGGTAGAAATAAATTAAGTTACAATGAAGGCGACTTAAAAAACCTGGCAGAATCAATAATTGGTACAGATTCACAAACTTCGCTTATAACTGAGCAAAACTACGACGAAGGCGGCGTAACTTACGGAACTGGAGTTGACTATATGTTAAGTCAACAATGGCAAGTAAGTGCAGAGTATCAATATTTTGATACAGACCAAGGCGATATTTACGCACTTAATTTATCTGTGATTTACCGTTTTTAACTGTATATGCGCTACTCGTTTTTAGTAGCGCTAGTTCAAAATATTAAAGTAGGTTATTTTATAATAAAGGCATTTTCCTCATACACACCACCTCGGTAAATCCTAATTTAATAGAATGAATAAATTTCATTTAGACATCTATACATCTAGAGGTTGATATTTTTTACTTTCAGTTCATAATTAACTTTCGGTTTTTATGAGCAGGAGTAAAAATATGCCAATTACAGTAAAAGACGAGTTACCGGCTATTGCACGTTTACGTCAAGAAAACGTATTTGTAATGCCAAAAACACGTGCAAAAACGCAAGAAATACGCCCAATGCGTTTGGCTATTTTAAACTTAATGCCTAATAAAGTAGAAACCGAAGTTCAGTTTATTCGTTTGCTTGCCAACTCGCCTTTGCAAGTAAATGTAGAACTACTGCGCCTCGACACTCACCGCAGTAGCAGTAATTCTGAAGAGCACCTTGATACCTTTTATCGTTATTTTTCTGAGGTTAAAGACAACAATTACGATGCGTTAATTGTAACCGGTGCGCCACTTGCCCATTTAGAATACGACGATGTAGCGTATTGGGATGAGCTAAAGGTCATTATTGATTGGGCTGAGCAACATGTTACCTCTACGTTATTTTCGTGCTGGGCAGCACATGCAGCGTTATATCACCGTTACAATTTAAAGCGTGATTTAAAAGACGACAAACTGTGTGGTGTATTTACCCACCAATGTTACTTTGATCACGGCGCACTGACTCGCGGGTTCGACGACACCTTTTTAGTACCGCACTCACGCTATGGTCACATTGATATAAATAAAATAAACGCCTGCGATGAGCTAGTTGTACTGGCAGGTTCTGAGCGAGTAGGGGCTTACTTACTTAAAAATAAATCGGGTAGCCAAGTGTTTATAACCGGTCACCCTGAGTATGACGCCGACTCGCTAAAAGCAGAATACGACCGCGATTGTAAAAAAAGCCCTAATGCACCAAAACCCGAAAATTATTTTCCGGATGACGATGCAACCAAACAACCTTCAAAAACGTGGCAAAGCCATGCTTTTTTACTTTTTTCGAACTGGTTAAATTACTACGTGTACCAAACCACACCGTATGATATTAATTTAGTTAGCCAAGACGTGAGGACTAACAACTATGCCGAATAACGCTCCTACAAATAATAAGCAAGCCGAAATAAGCGCCGCATTAAAAAAACGCATTTTAATTTTAGATGGCGCTATGGGCACCATGATCCAAGATCATAAGCTAGAAGAAGAAGACTATCGCGGAGAGCGTTTTAAAGACTGGCATGTATTAATTAAAGGCAATAACGATTTATTAAGCCTAACCAAGCCCAATTTAATCACTGACATTCATCGTGGTTTTTTATCAGCGGGCGCCGATATTATCGAAACCAACACGTTTAACTCGACCACTATTTCGATGGAAGATTACGACATGGCAAGCCTAAGCCGTGAAATAAACCTAGAGTCGGCTAAATTAGCACGCGCCATTTGTGATGAATTTACGGCTAAAACGCCAGAAAAACCGCGTTATGTAGCCGGTGTTTTAGGGCCGACATCTAAAACGTGTTCAATTTCGCCAGACGTAAACGATCCGGGTTACCGAAATGTCACCTTTGACAAGCTGGTTACTGCGTATATTGAATCAACACTTGCATTAATGGAAGGCGGCGCCGATTTAATACTAATCGAAACTATATTCGACACCCTTAACGCAAAAGCCGCCTCGTTTGGCGTAGAAGAAGCCTTTGAGCAAGCAGGGCGTAAATTACCAGTTATGATTTCGGGTACTATTACCGATGCCTCTGGTCGTACGCTTTCGGGGCAAACAACCGAAGCATTTTATAACTCTATTCGCCATATTAAGCCTATTTCGATTGGTCTAAACTGTGCGCTTGGTCCTGATTTACTGCGCCAGTATGTAGAAGAGTTATCGCGCGTGTGCGAAACCTTTACATCGGTACACCCTAATGCGGGCTTACCAAATGAGTTTGGTGAATACGACTTAGAAGCGGGCGATATGGCAACCGAAATTATCGATTGGGGTAAATCGGGCTTTATTAATATAGTAGGCGGATGCTGTGGCACCACGCCTGCGCATATTCGCGCTTTTGCAAAAGGTTTAGCGGGCGTTAAACCACGCCAACTACCGGAGCTTGAAGTACGCATGCGTTTATCAGGCCTTGAAGCCTGTAACTTAAATTAAGGAGCCAGCATGACCCAACAAATAGCAGTATTTACTAATGTCGGCGAACGTACCAATGTAACGGGTTCTGCCATGTTTAAACGTTTAATCATGGAAGAAGACTTTGAAGCCGCACTAACAGTTGCACGCGAACAAGTAGAGAACGGCGCACAGGTTATTGATATTAATATGGACGAAGCCATGTTGGACTCAAAAGCCGCCATGGTTAAGTTTTTAAACTTAATAGCCTCAGAGCCTGATATTTCTCGCGTACCAATTATGGTCGACTCCTCAAAATGGGAAGTAATAGAAGCAGGCTTAAAGTGTATTCAAGGCAAAGCAATTGTTAACTCAATATCACTAAAAGAGGGCGAAGAGCCATTTATTCGCCAAGCTAAAATAATAAAACGCTTTGGTGCAGCCGCTGTTGTAATGGCGTTTGATACCGACGGGCAAGCCGACACGGCAGACCGTAAGTTCGCAATATGTGCGCGGAGTTATAAAATATTGGTAGAAGACATTGGCTTTGCGCCAGAAGATATTATATTCGACCCTAATATATTTGCCGTAGCCACCGGTATTGAAGAGCACGATAACTACGCCGTAGAATTTATTGAAGGCACACGCCGCATTAAACAAAATTTGCCGCACTGTAAAGTGTCGGGCGGTGTATCAAATGTATCGTTTTCGTTTAGGGGTAATAACCCCGTACGTGAAGCCATTCACTCGGTGTTTTTATATCACGCTATTCAAGCTGGCATGGACATGGGTATTGTAAATGCAGGGCAACTAGCCGTTTACGATGATATACCAGAAGAACTACGTAAAGCAGTTACAGACGTAATACTTAATACCGATTCAGGCGCAGGCGAGCGTTTAGTAGAGCTTGCACCAAAATACTCGGGTATNCGCAAGCCGAGCGAGTAGAAGATTTAGAGTGGCGCACATGGCCTGTTGCAAAACGCCTTGAGCACGCGCTTGTTAAAGGTATTACTACCTTTATAGATGAAGATACCGAAGAATGCCGCGCCGCAGCAGCTAAACCTATTCACGTAATTGAAGGGCCGTTAATGGACGGCATGAACGTAGTAGGCGACTTATTTGGCGCAGGTAAAATGTTTTTACCACAAGTTGTTAAATCGGCGCGCGTAATGAAGCGAGCCGTAGCCTACCTAGACCCATACATTGAGCTTGAAAAAGAAGAAGGCTCAACTAACGGTAAAATAGTAATGGCGACCGTAAAAGGTGACGTACACGACATAGGTAAAAATATTGTAGGCGTGGTACTGCAATGTAATAACTATGAAGTAATCGATTTAGGTGTAATGGTACCGGCTGATAAAATATTACAAACCGCCATCGACGAAAAAGCCGATATTATTGGGTTGTCGGGCTTAATTACCCCATCGCTTGACGAAATGGTACACGTAGCAAAAGAAATGAAACGCCGTGGTTTTGAACTGCCGCTGTTAATTGGTGGTGCTACTACTTCTAAAGCGCACACCGCAGTAAAAATTGAGCCGCAATATGACAAAGGCGTAGTGTATGTAAGTAATGCCAGCCGTGCGGTAGGTGTAGTATCTAATTTATTATCAAAAGAGCATAAGCCTGGTTTTTTAGAAAAAACCCAAGCTGAATATGTAAAAGTACGCGAGCAACAAGCGCGTAAAAAACCTCGCTCTAAGCCTGTTACAATCCAGCGCGCACGCGATAACGCAGCGGTGCTTGATTGGGATAACTACACGCCACCGGTGCCTAAAAAGCTCGGCGTGATCGAGTTTAAAAACGTATCAATTGCCACTTTACGTAAATACATAGATTGGACGCCATACTTTATGACGTGGTCAATCGCCGGTAAATACCCGCGCATAATGACCGACGAAGTAGTAGGCGAGCAAGCGCAAAGCTTATTTAAAGACGCTAACGACATGTTAGACGACCTTGAAAAAGCAGGCAGTTTGCAACCACTTGGCGTAATAGGTTTATTCCCTGCTAACCGCGTTGGGGACGACATAGAAATATACACCGACGAAACACGTAAAGAGCTGTTAACTACCTCGTGCCATTTACGTCAGCAAACCGAAAAAACCGACTTTGCTAACTACTGCCTAGCCGACTACATAGCACCCAAAGGCACACCAGACTATTTTGGCGCGTTTGCAGTAACGGGCGGTTTAGAAGAAGACGACTTAGCAAATGCGTTTGACGCACAGCAAGATGACTACAACAAAATAATGATTAAAGCGGTTGCTGATAGGCTCGCAGAAGCGTTTGCAGAATACCTACACGAAAAAGTACGTAAAGAGTATTGGGGTTTTGCACCAGACGAAAACCTAGCAAACGATGAGCTAATACGCGAAAACTACCAAGGTATTCGCCCAGCGCCAGGTTACCCAGCGTGCCCTGAGCACACCGAGAAAAAGAAAATTTGGCAATTGCTCGATACCGAAAAGCGCATTGGTATGCAGCTAACTAGCTCGTACGCCATGTGGCCAGGTGCTGCTGTTTCAGGTTGGTACTTCTCACACCCAGAAGCTAAATACTACGCCGTAGCCGCAGTACAACGCGATCAAGTTGAAGACTACGCTAAACGAACCAATATGACGCTAGCAGAAGCTGAAAGATGGCTATCGCCTAATTTGGGGTATGATCCGGAGTAGTAGAGAAACGGTAAGCTATAAGTTAAAACAAAAACGAGCCTAATTAGGCTCGTTTTTTTGTACGTTTTAAAAAGTCATTAGGGATTATTTTAAGGACTATTCGCGAGTAGTTCATCTACTTTTTTTATGACATCTTCTGGTGTTGGCTCATTAGTTTGTTGTTGTAACCAATCTATTATTTTTGAGCGGACTCTATAACCCTTTTTAATGCAGTAGTGTTGAGAGGTAACCCAAATATCTGGTGCTCCCCTAGAGCTACCAGTGTACGAATTACAAATAGTGTAACCTTCACTTTTAATTTTACTTTCAATAAAGTAAGTATAAGTAGGAACTGAAAATAACATCAAAATTAAAGTAGCTCCACAGACCTTATACCATTTAATTAAAAGCTCAGGCTCTATTTCAATATTTCTTACTCTTAATAATATTAGCCGAGTAAGCATTGCAAGCATTGGGATGGCCAAAATTAAGCTCGGAGCAAAGCTCTTCTCTTTAAAAATTAGCTGATGTTTATTTAACGCCTCAAAGACTAATATCACTTCACGGTATGATGCAAAGGGCAAAGCCATAGTGAACACAAAAGACAGAGCAAATAAAAAAACACGCTTTATATTTTCACTTAACGTTAATTTTTCAGGTTTCATTAAATTCCCTTTAATCACCTGCTTAAGGTGTACCTCAATTTGGTATGTACAAGATTGGCTGAGCTTTATACATTTTGTTGTATGCTATTAGTTATATTTGCATTCGCGACCCGTTGAAGTCAAATTACAGCATTCAGTTTAAATATATTTTACTGCTAAAACGCCAGAAAAATAAGGTTATATAGCCTAGATGTTAGGACTAACATCTAAACGTATTCAATCTCGCCAGACGATTTTTGGCTGGTACTTTTCATACTCACAAGTTAGATACTACGATGTAGCGGCAGTGCAAAAAGATCAGGTTGAAGATACGCTAAACCAACAAATATG
>NZ_AUTQ01000104.1 GCF_000498095.1 Pseudoalteromonas sp. TB64 | reverse complement strand
AACGATGCGGGAGTGGCGGAATTGGTAGACGCGCTGGATTTAGGTTCCAGTAACTTCGGTTGTGAGAGTTCAAGTCTCTCTTTCCGCACCATTTCTTGATAAGAAATAAAATTATCAAATAATTCTTTGTTGGGATATCGCCAAGCGGTAAGGCACCAGGTTTTGATCCTGGCATTCCCAGGTTCAAATCCTGGTATCCCAGCCAACTTCTTCTACCAAGGAAAGTTGGACAAATGAATGGCTCAGCTAAGAGTTTAAAATTGCAGCAGTGTTTTATTACACAAACGATGCGGGAGTGGCGGAATTGGTAGACGCGCTGGATTTAGGTTCCAGTAACTTCGGTTGTGAGAGTTCAAGTCTCTCTTTCCGCACCATTTTCTTGATAAGAAATAAAACTATCAAATAATTCTTTGTTGGGATATCGCCAAGCGGTAAGGCACCAGGTTTTGATCCTGGCATTCCCAGGTTCAAATCCTGGTATCCCAGCCAACTTCTTCTACCAAGGAAAGTTGGA
>NZ_AUTQ01000103.1 GCF_000498095.1 Pseudoalteromonas sp. TB64 | reverse complement strand
TAGCCGCTAATAAGTCAGCTTGATGCTCTTGCATTAATGGATCGATCACACAGCTTAAATCACCCGCTACTACTTCATTTAAGCGATAAAGTGTCAGGTTAATACGGTGATCGGTAATACGACCTTGAGGATAGTTATAAGTACGGATACGCTCAGAACGGTCACCACTACCTACTAAATCACGACGCTCAGAAGCCTCTGCTTCATGGCGTTTTTCATCTTCAGCTTGTTGCAGTCGAGCTGCAAGTACTGACATCGCTTTAGCGCGGTTTTTATGCTGTGAACGTTGATCCTGACACTCAACCACAACACCGGTAGGTATATGTGTAAGTCGAATAGCAGAGTCTGTTTTATTAACGTGCTGACCACCTGCGCCTGATGCACGAAATGTATCAACTTTTAAATCTGCTGTATTAATTTGTATCGCTTCTGCTTCTGGTACTTCTGCCATTACCGCAACGGTACAAGCAGAGGTATGAACACGCCCTTGTGACTCAGTTTCTGGCACACGTTGTACGCGGTGTACTCCTGATTCAAACTTTAATTGCCCGTAAACACCTTCGCCACTAATATTCGCAATCACTTCTTTGTAACCACCGTGCTCACCTTCATTGGTGCTCACAACTTCTACTTTCCATTTTTTAGTTTCTGCGTAACGGCTGTACATACGAAATAAATCGCCGGCAAAAATTGCCGCTTCATCGCCGCCCGTTCCAGCACGAACTTCAACAAACACGTTATTGTTATCGCGTGGATCTTTTGGCAACATCAATACTTGAATTTGATCTTCAATTGCTAGAATTTGTGCTTTAGCTTCTTTGTATTCTTCTTGCGCCATTTCACGCATTTCAGGATCCGAATCTTTAAGCATCTCTTCTGCACTGGCTAAATCATCTTGCGTTTCTTTATAAACTAAAAACGTTTTTACAATCTCTTCAAGCTCAGAATATTCTTTTGAAAGCCCACGAAAACGATTTTGATCACTAATGACCGACGGGTCACTTAGCAGCGCTTGTACTTCTTCGTAGCGTTCTACTAAGGTTTCTAATTTATTATAAACAGACTCTTTCATTTAACGGTTATTCCTGATCAATACCTAACATTTTTTTCAACTGGTTTAGCTGCGCCACTTCACCTTTTTTCGCTGCATCTTGTATAGCACGTGTAGGCGCGTGCATTAAGCGATTGGTTAATTTATTGGCCAACTCTAAAATTACTTTTTCTGCATCTTTACCACTAGAGAGTTGGCTAACCGCCTTCTCTACTAATTCAGACTTTATTGTTTGTACATCATTTCGATAATGGCGGATTAAATCTACCGAATCGAGTGAACGCATCCACATTGCAAATTCTTTAGTGCGTTCAATTATAATAATTTGTGCTTGTTCAGCAGCTTGCTCTCGCGCTGCCATATTTTCGCTTACAATAGTTTGTAAGTCATCAACTGAATATAAATAGGCTGCATCGAGCTCGCCTACTTGGCTTTCTATATCGCGTGGCACAGCGATATCTATAAACAACATCGGTTTATTTCTACGCTGTTTGAGAGCCTGCTCAACCACACCCTTACCTATAATAGGAAGCGTACTGGCTGTAGAACTAATCACTATATCGGCTTCATGTAAACGCTCTGGCAACTGTGCAAGCGCAATCACATCTGCCGACACTTCATCAGCAAGGCTGCGCGCACGTTCAATTGTTCTATTAGCTACCGTTATTTTTTTAGGCTCATTTTGATATAAATGCTTAGCTACCAGCTCAATGGTCTCGCCTGCACCAATTAATAACACATTGGTCTGATCAAGCTTGCCATAAATATGTTTTGCTAAATTAACTGCCGCAAACGCGACCGACACAGCACTTGCACCAATGTTTGTTTCGGTTCTGACTTCTTTTGCAACCGAAAAAGTTTTTTGAAATAACCGATCAAACGTAACACCAATGGCATCATGTGTTTTAGCACTATTATAAGCTTGCTTTATTTGCCCTAATATTTGCGGTTCACCTAACACTAAAGAATCCAAACCACAGGCAACACGCATTAAATGATTTATTGCATCATTACCTTCATAACAATAAATATTGCTACTCAGTTCTTGTTCATCTAAACCATGGAAACTGGCTAACCAATGCAACAGTGTTTGGGATTTTTGCTGAGCAAGGCTACAATAGATTTCGGTTCGATTACAGGTAGAAACGATCACCGCTTCACTAAACGCAGCGTGACCACTTAATTGTTGCAACGCCTCTGATATTTGCTCAGGCGAAAAAGCCACTTTTTCACGTAAGTCTACGGATGCGGTTTTGTGATTTATACCAAGTGCTATTATGGTCATATTTGCCAAATATTGCTGAGCCCTACTTTAAAGGCGGCAATTTTACCAAAAATCAGCGGAATATGGAAAGTAAGGAACGACATTTGATTCGACAATATTTAATTTTATTTACCTTTTTTTTATTTTTAGGTGGTTGCACGCAACAAACAAACAAAATAACAACAACTTACGATGATTGGAAACCTCGCCTTGCTGCTCAAAAAACTTGGCAAGTAGAGGGGAAACTTGCTTTTATCAGCCCTGATGAGCGCCAATCTGCAAATTTAAATTGGCAACAAAGGGAAAATAGTAACAATTTAGTGCTGACTACTTTTATTGGTACGCGCATTTTGTCGCTTAAACAAACCGAAAAAGGTGCTGAGCTAGAATTTGATGGTGAAGAGTATTTTGATACTGATGCTGCGCGACTTCTTAAACGTTTAACTGGTTTTACTTTACCTGTAAATAATGCCGATAGTTGGTTAAAAGGTACTATTGACGATCAAAGCTTAATAGTTGATCAACTCGGTCGCGCTAAACAAGTACTTTGGTTTGATAACACCGGTAAGAAATGGCAAATAGATTACAGTGCATATATGCAAACTGAAGGTTATTGGGTTCCAACCAAACTAACGCTCAAACACCAAAGCATTAGAATCAAAATTCAACTCTATGACTGGCAATTTAATTAATATGAATACCAAAACGTCTTTTTCTTTAATTGCTCCGGCAAAACTCAACTTATTTTTACACATTAACGGGCGTCGTGAAGATGGCTATCATGAGCTGGAAACTTTATTTACTTTTTTGAATTTTGGAGATGAACTTAGTTTTGAACTAGTGCACACATCCACAATTTCAATAGAGGGTGATACTAAAGATATCCCTTTAATAGACAACCTCATCTATAAAGCTGCCTTATTATTACAAACTAAGAGCAAAACGGAGCTTGGTGTAAAAATAAATTTAATTAAACGCTTACCAATGGGAGGCGGTGTTGGAGGTGGTTCATCAGATGCCGCAACTACATTATTAGCGCTCAATAAACTTTGGAAAACACAGTTAAGTTTGGATGAACTTGCTCATTTAGGCTTACAATTAGGAGCAGATGTTCCCGTGTTCATACATGGTCAAAGCGCCATAGCACACGGCATTGGCGAAAAATTACACCAAGTAGAACTAGAACAAAAATGGTACTGTGTAGTACATCCAAATCAACATGTAAGTACCGCAAAAATATTTACTCATCCTGAGCTAAAACGTGACACACCTAAAATATTAGGTGACTGGAAACAGTATATTTTAACTAATGATTGTGAGCCTTTAGTTAAAAAGCTTTGTCCCGAGGTTGAAAAAACCCTCCAGTGGTTGCTAAAATACGCCCCGTCGAAGATGACCGGAACAGGTTCATGTTGTTTTGTAGAATTTGCTAGTCAAGTTCAAGCACAAGATGTACTTGCTAACCTCCCCCATACTTGGCAGGGATTTATCGCCTCAAGCGTTAATGTCTCCCCTGCTCATACGGAGTTAGCCGCTATATTCGATCAATGAAGTAACGTAAAAGTAATCATAAGTTAACCCGCAGTGGTATTTATCATTGCCCGTTAGTCCAAAATTTCAGTGCCTGAGGAACCCAACCGTGCCTGACATGAAGCTCTTCGCTGGTAACGCAACACCTGAGTTAGCTCAAAAAGTTGCAAAACGTTTATATATTGAATTAGGCGATGCTGTTGTAGGCCGTTTTAGTGACGGTGAGATCAGTGTTCAAATAAATGAAAATGTTCGTGGCTCGGATGTTTTTATATTGCAATCAACCTGTGCCCCTACAAACGATAACTTAATGGAACTTATCGTTATGGTTGATGCTTTACGTCGTGCATCTGCAGGTCGTATTACTGCCGTTATTCCTTATTTCGGTTATGCCCGTCAAGATCGTCGTGTACGTTCTGCCCGTGTACCAATTACTGCTAAAGTTGTTGCTGACTTCCTATCAAGCGTAGGTGTTGACCGTGTACTTACGGTTGATTTACACGCTGAGCAAATTCAAGGCTTCTTTGATGTACCAGTAGATAACGTATTTGGCAGCCCTGTATTACTTGAAGATATGAAAGCCCGTCATTTTGATGACGTTGTTGTTGTATCTCCTGATATTGGTGGTGTTGTACGTGCTCGTGCTATAGCAAAACTATTAAACGATACCGATTTAGCTATTATTGATAAACGTCGCCCACAAGCAAACGTTTCTCAAGTAATGCATATTATTGGTGATGTTGAAGGTCGTGATTGTATTATCGTAGATGATATGATTGATACCGGTGGTACATTGTGTAAAGCTGCTGAAGCACTTAAAGAACATGGCGCAAAGCGTGTATTTGCATACGCTACGCACCCTATTCTTTCTGGTAAAGCTGCAGAAAATTTACGTAATTCAGTAATTGACGAAGTGATTGTAACTGACTCAATACCTCTATCTGAAGAACTTAAAGCGCTTGATATAGTTAAAGTACTTACTCTTGCAGATATGCTAGCAGAGACTATTCGTCGTATTAGTAACGAAGAATCTATTTCAGCGATGTTCGAACACTAAAATCAAACATTTCTGAATATAAAAGCGCCTTTTGGCGCTTTTTTTGTAAGCGATGTATATTTTACAAGTACGCGGTGGTATGATAGCGCGCCTTTTGGCTGGGGTCCTTGGTCGCAAAGGCCCTACACTTATAATTATTGGAGACATCATGTCTAACAAAACTTACACTTATAACGCTGAACTTCGCGTAGAAACTGGTACTGGTGCGAGCCGCCGCCTACGTCGCGAAGACAAAGTACCTGCAATCCTTTACGGAGCAGATAAAGAAGCTCTATCTCTTACTTTTGCTCATAAAGATATGATCAAAGCGCAAGAAGATGAAGGTTTTTACACTCACATCATTACACTAAACATAGGCGGCGAGTCTGTTGAAGCTATCTTAAAAGATATTCAACGTCACCCATTCAAGCCTAAGCTTACTCACCTTGATTTCCAACGTGTAGATGCTACTCATACATTCCAAACTAAAGTTCCTCTTCACTTCATCGGTGAAGATATCGTGACAAAACTAGGTGCAACTGTTGTTCACCAGTTAACTGAAGTTGAAATTTCATGTCTTCCAAAAGCACTTCCAGAATTTATCGAAGTTGATGTGTCTAACTTTGTAGTTGGCGATTCGGTTCATATTTCTGACCTTACTTTCCCTAAAGGCGTTAGCTCTGTAGATTTAGGTAAAGGCGAAGGCCATGATCAGTCTATCCTGACTATCAAAGCAAACAAAGCAGCTCCAACTGAAGACGACGCTTCAGACGCTGCAGAATAATATTTAAGGTCTCGCAACCTTGAATTCTATTCAAATGCTTGTGGGCCTGGCTAATCCAGGCCCCGAATACGCAAACACACGTCACAATGCAGGTGCTTGGTTCATCGAGCAAATCGCTGCACGCTACAACTGCACTCTAAAATACGATCCTAAATATCACGGCCTTACAGGTAAAGTGATCATTCAAGGCCAAGAATTCAAATTATTGATCCCCACTACTTACATGAATTTAAGTGGTAAAGCGGTCAGTAGTTTAGCTAATTTTTTCAAAATCCCAGTGGAAGACATTTTAGTTGCCCATGATGAGTTGGATTTAGACCCAGGCGTTGCCAAATTAAAAAAAGGCGGCGGGCATGGCGGTCATAATGGTTTAAAAGACATTATTGCAAAAATGGCAAATCAAAAAGACTTTATGCGTTTACGTATAGGTGTAGGTCATCCAGGGCATCGTGAAATGGTCACCGGTTGGGTGCTTGGTAAAGCAGCCAAAGACGATCAAGAAAAAATGGATGCCGCTGTTGATGAAGCAGTTCGTTGTATGGAAATACTTGCAAAAGATGGTGTGTTAAAAGCACAAAACAGACTACATTCGTTTAAACCCTAGTAACTTGGGTCCAAGTACACCGTTTAAACGAATTCTAAACTAAGGTATCTTACTATGGGTTTTAAATGTGGCATCGTTGGCTTGCCTAACGTGGGTAAATCAACGCTTTTCAATGCATTAACCAAAGCGGGTATTGAAGCCGCTAACTTTCCTTTTTGTACCATAGAGCCTAATACAGGTGTGGTGCCTGTGCCAGATCCTCGCTTAGACGAGCTCGCTAAAATTGTAAATCCGCAACGCATCCTTACAACAAGTATGGAATTTGTGGATATTGCAGGTTTAGTAAAAGGCGCATCTAAAGGTGAAGGTCTTGGTAATCAGTTTTTAGCTAACATTCGCGAAACTGATGCTATTGGTCACGTAGTTCGCTGTTTTGAAGACGAAAACATCATTCATGTAGCGGGTACAATTGACCCTGCAGACGATATTGACGTAATTAACACCGAGTTAGTACTTTCTGATATGGATAGTGCTGAAAAAGCTCTTTTCCGTAACGCGAAAAAAGCAAAAGGTGGCGATAAAGACGCTAAAGAGCAAAATGCCGTACTTGAAAAAGTAAAAGTGCATCTTGATGAAGGCTTAACTTTACGTTCTTTAGATTTAACTAAAGAAGAAAAAGCAGCTATCAGCTCTGTTAACTTCTTAACTATCAAACCAACTATGTATATTGCTAACGTTGCAGAAGATGGTTTTGAAAATAACCCTTACCTTGACCGCGTACGTGCTATCGCCGAAGCAGAAGATGCTATTGTAGTACCCGTATGTGCCGCTATTGAATCTGAGCTTTCTGAACTAGATGAAGAAGACAAGCTTGAATTTATGGCTGATCTTGGTTTAGAAGAGCCGGGTCTTAACCTTGTTATTCGTGGTGGTTATGAATTACTGCAATTACAAACATACTTTACAGCTGGCGTAAAAGAAGTACGTGCATGGACAATCCCTGTAGGTGCAACAGCACCACAAGCCGCAGGTAAAATCCATACAGACTTCGAGCGTGGCTTTATTCGTGCGCAAACTATCGCTTTTGACGACTTCGTTGCCTTTAAAGGTGAGAGTGGCGCAAAAGAAGCAGGTAAAATGCGTCAAGAAGGTAAAGAGTACATTGTTAAAGATGGCGATGTAATGAACTTCCTGTTCAACGTATAAGTACAAATTAAACCAATTTAGATTGGAATAATTTTTAAAGGCTCGTTTTTACGAGCCTTTTTTGTATTTAAGCATTATTAAAATAATAATTAGCCTCAACTAGTCTATCTTTGTAATATCGCTTAATTAAAGAAGTACAGGCTTAATTAAGATTCGGCGCCTTAAAGGCAGTTAAAAAAACAGCATTTTTATTAAAATTTAGCCGGTTAGCTCAATTTTCCTGCAAACAAACACAGTTAAGTGTTTTTTTGCAAAAAAGGTGTTGACGAATTTGGGTCATATCAGCATAATACGCCCCGCACTCAGCGATGAAGTGCTAACAAAAAAGATGGCTAAGTAGCTCAGCTGGTTAGAGCACATCACTCATAATGATGGGGTCACAGGTTCAAATCCCGTCTTAGCCACCATTTATTTTTTGTTGCTCAATGAAGAGTCTAAAATAACTACCTGTACTTTATTGTACAAACGATGCGGGAGTGGCGGAATTGGTAGACGCGCTGGATTTAGGTTCCAGTATCTTAGGATGTGAGAGTTCAAGTCTCTCCTTCCGCACCATAATTCTTGATAAGAATTAAAACTATCAATTGTTATTGTTGGGATATCGCCAAGCGGTAAGGCACCAGGTTTTGATCCTGGCATTCCCAGGTTCAAATCCTGGTATCCCAGCCAACAATGGCTAAGTAGCTCAGCTGGTTAGAGCACATCACTCATAATGATGGGGTCACAGGTTCAAATCCCGTCTTAGCCACCATTTCTTCTTTTAGAAATGGCTCTGCAAGAGTTAAATTGCACTCAATGAAGAGTTTAAAATAACTACCTGTGTTTTATTACACAAACGATGCGGGAGTGGCGGAATTGGTAGACGCGCTGGATTTAGGTTCCAGTAACTTCGGTTGTGAGAGTTCAAGTCTCTCTTTCCGCACCATTTCTTGATAAGAAATAAAATTATCAAATAATTCTTTGTTGGGATATCGCCAAGCGGTAAGGCACCAGGTTTTGATCCTGGCATTCCCAGGTTCAAATCCTGGTATCCCAGCCAACTTCTTCTACCAAGGAAAGTTGGA
>NZ_AUTQ01000102.1 GCF_000498095.1 Pseudoalteromonas sp. TB64 | reverse complement strand
TAGGGCGTGTTGATCTTTGCGGTATAAAAAACAAACAGCATGAGGATAAGGTATAATTGAATTCGCTAAAAAACGTTACACCGAACCCTCATGCCAAGATTAATGTTAACAGACGCGACATGGAATGTCTTATCAAAAGTAATGCACTTAAGTGGTCGAATTTATAATAAGCCTGAGCATAGAAAAACGCTCGAAGGCATACTCTATAAGATGCGTACCGGTATTCCTTGGCGAGATTTACCGTCTTATTTCGGCTCGTGGAGTGCTATCTATAGACGATTTAATTTATGGTCCAAAAAAGATATTTTGAATGAATTATTTCGTGTGTTATCCCACTATGCTGATATGGATTGGATCTTTATTGATGGCAGTATTGTCAGGGCTCACCAGCATAGTTGCGGTGCAAGAACCGCTGGCAATGAATCAATCGGTAAGAGTCGAGGTGGCAATTCGACTAAAATTCATCTTGCAGTAGATAGCGGAGGATTGCCTGTTTATTATGAATTATCCTGTGGAAATACGCATGATATCGTCCATGCAGAGTCACTTGTAGACAATTGCCCAACGAGTAATGTGGTTGTCGCAGATAAAGGCTACGATAGTGAAAAACTAAGAGAGTTTATTCGTGATAATAGCGCTACACCCGTTATTCCACGCAAGGATAACAGTTTAGTGGGTAATGAAGATATTGACTGGTGCATGTACAAATATAGGCACTTAGTTGAGAATGCCTTTGGTCGGATCAAACAATATAGAGGGATAGCTACAAGGTATGAAAAGCTTGAACGGAATTATCATTCCATGCTCGCTTTAGCATTTACTATGATGTGGCTACCAATGTGGGCTGATTAATATATATACTACAAAGATCAACAGCCCCTAGTGTATCTCATGATTTCGCCGTGTTTGCTCAATGCAATATAATCTAACCAAAGGTAACTTGTATCTACTTACTTTAAATATCGAAGCTGCACAATTAAACATACTCGTTACACTATGGCAGAGAAAACACTTGGTTATTATTTGTAATATACTCACTTTACAATATACGTGTCTCTTATGGTAAAGTCCTTGGGATTATTCCATAACTTTATTTTAAATTTTAACCACTTGCGTTTCACTACAGTAACTTATGTGGACTCCCGTTTATCAACAACTATTTTAACTAAATATATTCGCTTTCTTATGTACGAGTTCTAAATGAGCCGCCACCTCGACTTCAAGATAGTTTCGCGTGTTAGAGCACTCATCTTGTTAACGAACTTTTCTCTCTTGTGACTATACTATGTCATCTAACATGTTATTAATTTAGCTAAAAATGATGTTTGATTTTTTATAATAAAACAGCTTTATATTCTGTTTTATTATTGATTAAAGAAAAAGCGGTTCTAACCGTTTTGTTGGCTAATGCGACAGCTGCACACTTTTTCCCTTGTCGTTCTATCAATGCTTTCAGCCAGTGGTCTTTACTCGTTTTTGGATCTCGCTTAACAACTTGTTGGATGACAGCCATTGCACCTGTAATGAGTAAACTACGTAATGTTGTATTTCGACGTCGGCTTATTTTACCTAAACTTACTTTACCACCAGAGCTATGTTGAGTCGGTGTCAAACCTATACAAGCAGCGGCATCTTTGCCTGATCTAAACCTGGCTAATTCACCCGACGACAAATCAATAAAAAGATGAATAGCATTTAAGATCCCAACCCCTTCTAGTCGCATTGATTTTTACAGCTTGGTGTTTCTTCGATCCATTTACCCAATGCTAAATCATAGCAGCGATTGCCTAAGTTAACGTTAAATATAAATCCAGCGATACTTTAAGCATTTTTTTAAATGCATCACAAAAACCATTTTCGGCATCTTCTAATGTATCTTGAATAGTACTGACAAACTAACTTAGAGCGACCACTGCTTATATTAAATTAACGTAGTAAACCAGTGAGTTGGTTTTTAAGCGC
Organism: Pseudoalteromonas sp. TB64; assembly: GCF_000498095.1. Classification (GTDB taxonomy): domain Bacteria; phylum Pseudomonadota; class Gammaproteobacteria; order Enterobacterales; family Alteromonadaceae; genus Pseudoalteromonas. The sequence goes on along the minus strand of NZ_AUTQ01000102.1, from coordinate 12,111 downwards.
TACTTTTTGTTTAACACTGTGCTCTCTCAATTTGAGCATTGATTACGCTTGCTGTTCATTAATCGATTTTGCAGTAATAAAGTGAACATCTGGTAACAGCGATGCTTGTAAAACAGCCAAAACATCATTTTTATCTGTTTTTTGACTTTGACGAACAGACATGACTAATCACGCAGATATCAATAAGGAATTATGACCAAGTAAAGTTGCAAATTGATGTCAATAATTAGCACTCGCATAGGCTTAAAAAATAATTATTGAAGGACTAAGCGATGCCAAGTACTCACTAAATCATTGCAGTGTCATCTCATTATTTGAGTGCACTTTATTATTTGTATAACTACAAACTTCTATTAATTTATGAGCTAAATCGACACCTATTCTTAACTTATTCATAATTGAACTCCGAAAAATAATCTCTACTTCAGTGCAGAGGTTAAGAGTCCAATTATCTTGTTTCTAAAATATTTGATTTTATCCAAAACAAAAATAAATATTATTGTTATTGTTATTGTTATTGTTATTGTTATTGTTATACCGATAGAATCCCTAGGTAATTCAGAAGTTCAATAACATCGCTATTATTAATAAACTTACCTATTAGATAAAAGTACTGCCAACGCTTGTTTTCAACTTTCGACTAATATCTCATAAGCCACCATAGTTGTTCATGTTGGAGCACACCGAATGTATCACCTTAAAATAACCTTAAACTGAACGACTTTATTGATATATAATGAAAAGTTAAGCAAAAAATAAAAATACTTCCGTGTATTGGTTATTATAAATACGCTCATATTCCCCTTAAATGGGCATGCTGTTTAAAAAGGAGCATTCAATGGCTTTTGATTATGGTTCGATTGATCTTGGACTAAAAAACCCCTTCAAACTTGAAGGTAAAGTAACTGCACTAAGAGGGCTTATTGAGTCTATTGTGGGTATTAGCATACTTGTTATTGCTGCTGGCTCTGTGAAAGAAGATACAACCGCTGGTTGGATTTTAATGGTTTTTGGCATGCTTATTTTAGCATTTGGTATTCGCTCTCTATCTGCTGGTATTTATGCAACTCTTAAATATTTTGTAGGCAGGAATCACCCTACTTCTCTCGCTTATAATTTCAGTAAATCACAAATATCGACAGCCAAAGAAGAAGAAAAAGAAGTCGCTTATACAGCACAATCGCTCGAAGAAATGCTGGTTGGTCGCAAAAATAGTACATTTAAAGAACCTAATGGCTTTTTATCACGCTTACTTCATAGCTTAATCCCTAAGTTATTATTTTTACCTTACCCTATTCGTAATGTTGCTCAGCGTTTATTTGGCTCATGGGTAAGTACATTGGTTGCACTTATTGCTTATGGGCTTGTTGCATTTGTATCTTTATCTGGTTTTACCGGTGAAGCTGGCGAATTAGCATTTCCTGTTTACAGCGGTATATTAATGTTTTACGTGCTTTTTTCGTGGCGCTCTACTGGTAAACCTATTTCCCGAAATGCTGAAAAAAACATTGAAGCACTTGGTACAGGCGCACTTGCTAAAATTATTTCTTTGTCTTTTATTTTACCAATTGCGATTGGTCTTTCTATGTCTTGGTTAATGAAAGAGCAACGTATTAGTAAGCAAGAAGTTGATAGTTGGCTTGAGCAGTTGCCTAGTCTTCATGCTGGAATATACTTAATTGCAATTATTGTATTAGCAACTTTAAGCTGCGCTCTTGCTTTTATTATGATTAAAGCGCGTTTAAATTCAGTTACCCCTTCAGCTGAAGTATCAGAGCTACGTGAAAACTGGCAAGAGTCTGTTCATCCTGACGAAATTTTTATAAACCTTGATAACTTAGTAATGGCTAATCGTCGCTACAAAGAAGTGCCAAACAGAGTTTATCGAGAGTTGGACCCTAAATTACAAGAGCAAATTGAAGGTAAAGGTGGTTTTAAAGGTGAAATGATCCAAGAAATTCAACCTAAACTGCACTCTATGGATTTAGGTAAAAACTTCACGTTTGCCAGATTACTTGCTTTAGTAAGTGGTAACTTACTTCATATAATAGTGCTAACTTTTACTGTGCTTTTAGCATATTCGCTTATTAATGTTTATCATTATATGGATGCTGCAAATATTAATAGCTTTAAACAAGCATTTAGTAACCAACATATTGTCCAATTTAGTGACCTATTAATGACAAGCTTTCACTTATTACTAGTAGGCATACTTATCAAAGCATTTGCGCAATTACTTACGAACACTGCCCACTTGTTTTTTGCCGAAATGCAATTTGAATCACTGCTAGTGTACTTTAAATGCGAAGGTACCTTTACTGAGTCTAAAATATCAACCGGTACTGGTATTCACGATAGCACCCGCTCAGAAAACACCTTAGTACGTAGTAGCATAACGCCTTGGATTATCGTTTCTCGTGTTATCTCAACTACTTTTGCCGCTACTGGTATGAAAAACCTTGAGCACCCTCGCCATATAATGGAAATGCATAAAGACGAAGGTCAATTACAAGCAATCAAAAAAGATGTTATCGCATTTTTGAAAGACCGCGAATCTATCGCCTCAATCACCAGTGAGCGTGATTTAGGTAATGCGTCACAAATACATCAATTAAACCAGCAAACGCGCGCTATGCCTTCTCAGCAAGCTATAGCTAAAGATGACGAAGAAGCTGCCGGATATTTAAGACAAGAAGAAAACTTATCTTCTGAGCCTAAGGCTTAATTAACCTTCTTATAAATGCCACCTTGTTAAATTAGGTGGCATTTTTTTATCCTTTATTAACCTCTATTCAATACCTTTTAACTTTATTACCTCTTTTATACTCAACAACATGATTAATATTGAATTAGTCCACAAAGCCCTTGCTTTATGTGCCAAAACACAAATAATGAAGCATTAACCATCGGGTAAGAATGAGGACAATGAGCTATATACTAACCACCCAATGTGCTGATGATGTAGGCTTAATAGCTAAAATCACAGGGCTTTGTCATAAAAACAATTTAAACATTACGCGTAACAATGAGTTTGTAGATAAAGACGCACAGCGATTTTTTATGCGTACAGAGCTTACAGGTAAGCCACAAAGCGACTTTTTAGATCAACTACGCGCATCGTTACCACAAGGCGCTAAACTTGCACTACATTGCGGCGCAAAAACTAAAGTGGTTTTACTTGCAACTAAAGAAGCACATTGTTTAGGTGGTATGCTGTTAAAGCAATTTGAACAAACTCTTAATATTGAAGTGTTAGCTGTAATTGCTAACTATGCTGATTTAGAGCCTTTAGCCAAAGGGTTTGATGTGCCGTTTCATGTTGTATCGCACGAAGGACTCACTCGCAGCGAGCACGATCAAAAAGTAGGTGATTTAATTGCCAGTTATAACCCCGACATTATTGGTTTAGCTAAATACATGCGTATTTTAAGCCCTGAATTTGTGGGTCGCTTTGAAGGTAAAATAATTAATATTCACCACTCATTTTTACCTGCATTCATTGGAGCTAAGCCTTATCATCAAGCATTTGAACGCGGCGTAAAAATTATTGGCGCTACCGCTCACTTTGTTAATAATGAACTTGATGAAGGACCTATTATTTTGCAAGATGTAACCAACGTTACGCATGCAAATACTGCCGAAATGATGGCTAAGATGGGTAAAGACGTAGAAAAAACAGTGTTTTGTAAAGCGTTGCAACTTGCTTCAGAACACAAACTATTTATTAATGGTAATAAAACAGTCGTCTTTAGTTAAATATTTATGTTTAGCTGAGCATTACACATTAAATTTAAGCATTAAAAAAGAGGCAGAAGCCTCTTTTTTAATGCTTAAATTTAGCTTACGTTTGCTCGATAGGTTCTAATTTTAATTTAGCGGCAATAAGTACAGCTTGCGTGCGGTTGTATACACCCAGTTTTCTAAAAATAGCGGTAATATGTGCTTTTATAGTCGCTTCTGAAATGTGTAATTCATACGCTATCTGTTTATTGAGTAAGCCTTCGTGTAAATACTGTAAAACACGATACTGCTGAGGCGTAAGAGAGGCAACTTGCGCTGCAATTTCTCTGTCTTCACTTTCAATTTCAGCTACTTTATTTTTTAATTCTACAGGTAGCCAAGTATCGCCTTCAAGTATTTGGTTAATAGCATTGGCTATATCATCGGATGAAGATGACTTAGGAATAAAACCCATAGCCCCATAACCCATTACTTTAGATACAATATTAGCATCTTCGCTGCCCGAAACGACGGCAATTGGTAAACTTGGATATTCTTCGCGGATACGAATAAGACCATACAAATCACCATTACCAGGCATGTGGAGGTCTAGCAGTAAAATATCAAGATCTTCTTGCTCGCTTAGCACCTGCAATGTGCTGTCAAAATCTGATGATTCAAAAACCTCTAAACCTTCAAACTTTACGCTCAATGCGCCCTTTAGTGCTTCACGAAATAACGGATGGTCGTCCGCTATCAAAAACTGACTCATGGTTTACTCCTAAAAAATTCGGCTGGNCAGCCGATATACTACGTTTAGAATCAACTTATAATCAAGCTTTTAACGCGAATTTAACGATTTAATCGATTATCAATAAGTTCATCAACGACCGACGGGTCAGCAAGCGTTGACGTATCACCTAACTGTTGGTGCTCATTTGCTGCAATCTTACGTAAAATACGACGCATAATCTTACCTGAACGCGTTTTAGGCAGTCCTGGTGACCATTGAATCATGTCTGGAGATGCGATTGGGCTTAATTGCTTACGTACCCAATTACGTACCTCTTTAGTTAGCTCATCGCTTACTGTTACACCTTCATTTGGCGTAATATAAACATAAATGCCCTGACCTTTAATATCGTGTGGGTAACCCACTACAGCAGCCTCAGCAACAGCTTCATGCGACACAAGTGCACTTTCTATTTCAGCAGTACCTAATCGGTGTCCTGATACGTTTAGTACGTCATCAACACGCCCTGTGATCCAGTAATAACCATCTTCGTCACGACGACAACCATCACCCGTAAAATACACACCTGGGTACGCACTAAAGTAAGTTTGTTCAAAACGGTCATGATCGTTATAAACCGTACGAGCTTGCGATGGCCAGCTATCTAAAATAACTAAGTTACCATCTACTGCGCCTTCAAGAGTAGTACCTTCTGCGTCATATAATGCAGGAGCAATACCAAAAAATGGATGCGTTGCAGAACCTGGTTTGGTATCAGTTGCACCTGGTAAAGGCGTAATCATTATGCCACCAGTTTCTGTTTGCCACCACGTATCAACAATCGGACAGTTCGATTTACCAATACTTTCGTAATACCACGTCCAAGCTTCTGGATTAATTGGTTCACCTACTGAACCTAAAATACGTAAACTATCGCGATTAGATGATGCAATAGGCTCATCGCCTTTAGCCATCAGTGCGCGTATTGCAGTAGGAGCTGTATATAAAATAGTAACGCCGTGTTTATCAACTATTTCACCCATACGACCTGCGGTTGGATATGTTGGTACACCTTCAAATACAACTTGTGTACAACCATTTACCAGTGGTCCGTATGCAATATAGCTATGACCCGTGATCCAACCTACATCGGCACTACACCAATATACGTCATCATCTTTTAAATCAAATACGTATTCGTGAGTCATCGAAGCATAAACTAAATAACCGCCAGTTGTGTGTACAACACCTTTTGGCTGACCTGTAGAGCCTGATGTATATAAAATAAACAGTGGGTCTTCGGCATTCATTGGTTCTGGTTCACATTGCGCTGGTAAATCAGCAACTAAATCATGCCACCAAATATCGTGATCATGCCAATCAACTTCGCCACCCGTTAACTGATGTACAATAACGTGTTCAATAGTTGTTACCGAATCTTGTAATACAGCTTCATCAACATTTGCTTTTAACGGTACACAATTACCTGCTCTGCGCCCTTCATCTGAAGTAATAACAACCTTAGCACCCGAATCTCTAATCCGATCGGCAATAGCTGAAGGTGAAAAACCACCAAATACAACAGAATGAATAGCACCAATACGTGCACATGCTTGCATTGCATAAATGGCTTGTGGGGTCATTGGCATATAAATAGCGACGCGATCCCCTTTTTTAACACCTAATTTTTTTAAGCCGTTAGCAAACTTAGCTACTTCATCATGCAATTGCTGATAAGTAATGTTTTCACTTTGAGATGGATCATCACCTTCCCAAATAAGCGCTGTTTTATCTGCCTTTGTTTTTAAATGACGATCAATACAATTGTACGATGCATTAAGATAGCCATCCTCAAACCATTTAATGCTGATGTGACCTTTGTCAAATGACGTGTTTTTAACAATTGAATATGGTGTAGACCAATCTAGACGTTTACCATGCTCACCCCAAAAAATTTCAGGGTCATTAATTGATTGTTGGTACATCGTATTGTATTTATTTTTATCAACGAGTGTTGCGTCTTTAATGTGCGCAGGAACAGGATAGATACTTTGTGACATCTTAGTCTCCATTTAAATTACTTGCCTTAGGCTCCTATCAAGGATTACTCAGCAGTGATTTATTAAGTATTAGACCTTAGTTGTACACCCCTTCAAATTACCATTTTGTAGTTTATAATCCCTCTGCGCTCAATAGTTTTACATAAAAAATACAAGGCGTTAAATATAAGTGAACACTAACTACTCTATACCTAAACCTTAGTCTTATAGACCAATAGGTAATTGAGTAAATATCATACATATTTAACAGTATTCCTACTGCATAAGTTAATTATTTTATATTAGTAAATCTAATTGTTTTATTTAACTAATGAAAACAAAATGTATATTGAGCAATAAAAATCAGTAAGCTTCTATTTATTCGTAAATAATGCTCGTAGCAAGCAACACAAATATACGAATAAAAAAGTAACAAACAACAAGTAGCCTAAATAAAGGACACCACAATGAAATTTACCCCGTTAAAAACACTTGCAGCAAGCGCTGTTATTTGTGCTCTTTCAAGCACTGCATATGCAGCCACAGCAGCTAAAATTGGTGATACAGAATTCACTTACGGTGGATATATTAAACTCGACTCTATGTGGAGTGATTATTCAGCAGGTGCTCCTGATGGTTCAAACGTAGGTCGTGATTTTTATGTGCCAAGCACACTAACTGTTGGCGACGATAACAGCTCTGATGCTGTATTTGATATGCATGCACGTGAATCTCGCTTTAACTTTGGTACAGCCACAGTAATGGATAATGGTAAAACCGTTAATACTAAAATTGAGATTGATTTTTTAGCTTCTGCTGCAGGCGGTAACGAACGTGTTTCAAATTCATATGCACCGCGTATTCGCCACGCCTATGTAACATACGATGGCTGGTTATTTGGTCAAACATGGTCAAATTTTCAAAATGTAGGTGCGCTTGCTGAAACACTTGATTTTGTAGGTCCAGCTGAAGGCACTGTATTTATTCGCCAATCTCAAATTAAATATACTACAGGCGCATGGTCTTTCTCATTAGAAAACCCAGAAAGCACAATAACGACTGCTGGCGGAACACGTGTTGCGACTGATGATGCATCACTACCTGATTTTACAGCACGTTACACACATAAAGCTGATTGGGGTAACATTGTTGTTGCAGCACTAGCTCGTCAACTTACTTATAAAGTAGGCGGAATTGATGCTGACGAAACATCGTTCGGTGTGAGTGCATCAGGTAAAGTAAACGTTGGCGAAGACAACATTAAATTTATGCTTACCCAAGGTAAAGGCTTAGGTCGTTACGTAGGTTTAAATGTGGCACATGGTGCGGTACTTAATGGCGATGACTTAGATGCAATCGACTCTACATCTGGTTTTGTCGCTTACCAACATAAATGGACAAGTAAATGGCGCTCAACGTTCCTATACTCGTTCTTCTCTGCTGACAACAACACTGATTTACTTTCAATTTCTGGCGATCCGACTGAATCGAGCCAAAGCTACAGTGCCAACATTTTATATTCTCCAGTTAAACGTTTAACGTTTGGCGCTGAACTAAAACATGCTGAGCGTGAAACTGAAAGTGGCGTTGATGGCGACTTAGACCGTTTACAATTCTCTGTTAAATACTCTTTTTAATTAGCTAAAAATCTAATTACTTCCTTAAGCGACCTCGGTCGCTTTTTTTATAACTCTATTTAAATTTTTCTATTCGCTTAATAAAGATCTTAATTTTATACCTATAAATTTATTGTACGTCGCTAAAATCCTATAAAACAGCATGATTATGAGTAATAGCGATAAAGCTAAATTGCAAATAAATACAATTTAAATTGAGTTATACACTTCATTCAAGTCTATTGAAAAATCTTACCGTACCCTAAAATTTTATACTTATTTAATCTAAGTCTCTAATCTTGTCTAATTGTCTATTTACAGAAAAATTAAAAGAAAATTAAAAATAGTAATGCATCGCCAACACCATAAAAAATTCAAATAAAGCCCAGCAACCCATAGCCCACTTTATAAACAATATCGAATAATACTATTAACAGATTATTCTATCCCCATTAGTTAGATGCAAATACGCTTGTAAATGATAATAGTTTTTGTTTGAGTTTGTTAATTCTAAATAGTAGAATATGGCTATTATTTAAATAAACTCAAATAATATTAAATATTAATTAAGGGAAAACATGAAACTCAATCGCACTTTTGCACTTTCTTCATTAGTTTTAGCCATGGGTTTTTCAGCTCAAGCACAAGAAACATCAACTAAAAATATAGTTGAAAATAACAATGAACAAATGGAAGAAATATTAATAGTAGGTGTACGTCAAGATCGAGTTAGCCAAGGTGCTACCGGTTTAACTATGGAGCTTAACGAAACACCACAATCTATTAGTGTAATTGGCGCAGAGCAACTTCAAAACTTTGCAGCAAATAGTATTAATGACGCATTGAAAATGGCCACGGGTATTACTGTAGAACAAGGTGAAACTAACCGCACACGATACACGTCTCGTGGTTTTGATATTAAAAGTACTCAAGTTGATGGTGTTGGTCTACCTAATAACTGGGGTCTTGTTACTGGTGCTATGGAAAGCTACGGTTATGAAAAAATAGAAGTTATTCGTGGTGCAAATGGGCAATTAACAGGCGTTGGTAATGCAGCTGGTACTATTAATTATGTTCGAAAACGCCCAACAAATGAGAATGAAGGTGAAGTAGGTATTTCTGTAGGTACTTATGGTTTAAAGCGCTTACAAGCTGATTATTCATTTTTGTTAACAGATTCTGGTAGTTGGGCTGCACGTGTTGTTGGTGCTGCAGAAGGTTCTGATTCATACCTTGATGGTTTAGAAAACGATCGTACTTACTTCTCTGCTGTAGTTGATGGACAACTTACTGGTAATTCAACACTTTCATTTGGTGCTTCACATCAAGATGCGAATACAGATGGAACCATGTGGGGAGGATTACCACTTTCATATGCCGATGGCACACAAGCAGAATGGGATGTAAGTACAAGTACAACCCAAGAGTGGACTAAATGGGATACTCTTAATACCACAGCTTTTATTGAATATACTTATGTATTCGATAATAACTGGGAAATTAAAACAACTTATAATTACCAAGACTCAGAAGATCAAAGTAAATTACTTTACCTTTATGACGCTTATGGAATGTTTGATAGTGAAACTAATTTAGGTTTAGTCAGTATTCCTGGACGATATGATACAGAATTCTCAGCTGATTTATTTGATATAACAGCTAAAGGTGAGTACAGCTTGTTTGGCCAAGAGCATGAGTTAATGCTTGGTGGTAGTATTTCACAAAGTACATCTTACTCTTTTACTAACTCTTACGATGCAGCAACAACTGAAGCTTATGGTTTAGCGCCTGCTTTTCCATACGCATTAGATGCGATTGCTGAGCCTATTTGGGGTGAACGAACTAAGTATGCTGATATTGATGTTACTTTGAAGCGTTTTTTTGGTTCTACTAAATTAAACCTAACAAGTGACTTATTTGTTATTGCGGGATTTAACGCTATCGATTATGAGCGCACAGGCTTTAGCCAAGGCGTTGATATAGATAATGATGAAAGTGAGGTAAGCCCTTACCTTGCAACAACGTATGCAATTAATGATGATGTTAATGTATATGTAAGCTATTCCGATATTTATCAGCCACAAGAGCAATACGATTACGATGGTAAATTTTTAGATCCAAGTAAAGGTGTTAATTACGAAGTTGGAGTGAAAACTCAATGGTTTGATGATCAACTACTTGCAACCTTTGCCGTATTTAGTGCAAAACAAGATAATATTGCAACTTATGCAGGGCTAAACGCATCTGGATTTACTTACTATAAAGGAGCTGATCAAGATACCCAAGGCTTTGAATTAGAATTAACCGGACACATAACTGATGATCTAAATGCTGTATTTGCATATACATACTTAGATATAAATGATGACGCAGGCGACAGTTCTCATGAATGGGAACCTGAAAATGTTGTTAATTTTTCATTAGATTATACGCTGCCTCAGCTACCTGAGTTTCAGTTTGGTTTAGCCGGTAAATGGCAATCAAAAACAGAAAATATAGCCAGCAATGTTAAGCAGGATTCTTATTTACTTATGAACGCATTTGCTCGATGGGATGCTAGCGAAGACTTATCAATTCAAGCTAACATTGATAACATTACAGATGAAAAACATATTACTAGCTTAGCCAATGTTGGTTTTTATGGCTCTCCTATTAGCGGTAAAGTTAGCTTAACTTATCGCTTTTAAAGTTCTATTTTAATTAGGTCGCATTCTTTAACTATTAGGGCGTGTTTATCTTTGGTGGTTGAATTTGCAGCAGCATGTTTGGTTTTTAGGCAAGGCAGAGCCTATATAGTGTGGTTATTCCCCATAAATAGGCGATAATGCAGCATAAATACCAAACATGCGCTGCCCTTTGGGTTCTTTCTAGGGACGATTAACTCTTTGTTGCCTACATGGATGTCATAGGTAGGTACTTAAGAAAAATATTAAGTACAGCCTTAAAAATTTGGCTCTACCCCATACTGAAATATGCCTGTTTTTCGATCGCGTTTGGGGTGCGCCCTAGCTGCATTTCTCCTCAAAAAGTCAAATGCTTCATTAACTGCATTTAACAATCCTTTCCTATGCTTCCTAATAATCGCTGTTAATATGTTAATCCACCAAACACTCGTTGTTTTTGCTACTGTCATTGTAGACATTTCAGTTTTGAATATCTTTTCAATACAGCCAGTTAAGAACCTTTTAAGCGTGGTTACTACTAAACTTACATAAATTAGCGCCTCTTGTAAGGTTGCGTTTGATGTTTGAAAGCCGCGTAAATTATTATAAGACTTACATTCCTTAAAAAGTAATTCAACCTGCCAGCGTAACCTATATAATTTGCCTATTTCAGTCGCTGTAAATTCATCAATAGATAAATTAGTGACTAAAAATGTATATTGTTTTTCTTTTTTTGACCAATACCCAACAACTCTTGTTAGCTTGTTTTTTATGCTAACACTCATATCAATAAGATCATTTTTAGGTAATTCGGGGAGCAATTCACATAACTTAGGGGAATGACTTCCTGTTAGTTCCTGTCCATTTTGCTTAAAAGCATTATGTACTCTGACTGTTTTTAATCCCTTCGCTCTTAATACGTAAAATCCTCCTGCTTTATCTAATTCATGAATATAACTACCTGAATAATATCCTCTATCTGCAAGTAACAACTGTCCTTTCAACTCTTTAAGTGTTGGAAGTTCTTCACGTTCAGAGTAACTGTCTGGTGTTATACCTGCTTTTTCAAAGCAACCTTGCGTTAAATTTAAAGTAGCATGTAATTCAATAGCTGCTGGACACGTATTTGAAAATCGCCCAGGATAAACATCTTTTAAAGAACGATGAAGCATAATAGAGCTACCGTCCTGAATTAAAATATTATCAAACTTGAACAAATCTTTTTTCGTGTACTTAAGCGCATCATTTATCCAACAATTAAAAACTCTATTTGTTACCTCTCGCATTAGTTCAGCTAGTTCAGGTTTAACTAACTGGTTATGAAAAGGCTTATACTTAAT
>NZ_AUTQ01000101.1 GCF_000498095.1 Pseudoalteromonas sp. TB64 | reverse complement strand
CCGCCGTTATAGAAAAAATGCTACGTGTGATGATGCTTGCGCCATTTTTAGTCGCTTTGTCGTTTTGGCAAAGTAAAAAAAGAGCAAAGTCAGGTAATACTATAAGTAATGAGGATAATAAATCAGGTATTAGCATACCTTGGTTTGCAGTGTTATTTATTGTGGCAAGTGGTGTGCATTCACTCTCTATTATTCCTCAAGTGGCTACAAGCGCAGTTGTTTGGTTTGATAATATATTACTAACCATTGCGATGGTGGCTCTAGGATTACGCACTCATGTTGGGGCAATTCGCCAAGCGGGTATTAAACCGCTGTTACTGGCGCTGTGCTTGTTTTTGTTTTTAACGTTAGGCGGTTACGTAATTAATATAGGCATTGCTGAGCTGTTTTAAATTGTGGATGAATAACCTGAATTCTGGTTAAGAGATTTAAAAACGCTATAAATATAACGATATTTAAGGCTATTTCTCTAGCTAGAAATTTTTGGTGAAAACAAGGCGACTTTACGCGTCAATAGCTGGTCTATTGCAAGTAAATTCAACGCAGTTAGCACTAAAAATAGCTGCTTGAGATAGATTTATTATCCAGAACTCAGGTTAACTAGATTGGCGGCTTAAATTGGCCAATCAACTTCGTTTACGTTATCGAGTTGCGCGCTGGTATTTTTATTGCCTTGCCATTTATTAGTGTAAACAGCGTGTGGGTCAAACTGTAACGTTTGTTTTTCAATATTGAAGTGCCTACCACCACGCGGATCTACGCCTACACCTGCTATGTATTGCCAGTTACCCCAGTTTGCTGCTACATCGTAATCAATCAGTTGCTGTTCAAAATAAGCCGCGCCGTAGCGCCAATCAAGGCTAAGTTCATTAACTAAGCAGCTTGCGGCAATTTGCCTTGATCTATTTGATATATAACCGGTCTCATTAAGCTCGTTCATAATGGCATTGACTAATGGGTAAGGTGTTGAGCCATTACACCACGCAGCAAATCGGTTTGGCATAAACGTAGTAAGGGGTTTTGTTTGCTTTTGGCCTTTAAAGCTAAACAGGCTTTTACCTGCCTTAAGTGCATGCCATTTAAAATACTCCCGCCATAGCAATTCAAATTTAATCCAGTAGGTAGACTCGTTTGTTATTTGGTTATGTTCGTACGCCTGAACGGCTTTATAAACTTGCCGCGCACTTACACAGCCAAAAGCAAGCCAGCTACTAAATTTTGTGGTGTTATTAAAGCCATCAAGCTCGTTTCGAGTTATTTTATAAGTACTTGGTAGCAAGCCTGAAAAGTATTGCTTTAAATGTGTTTGCGCACTTTTAAGCCCGCCATGCATTACTGCGTTGTTATAATTAGTATGCTCATTAAGCTCAATTGGGTTTGCAGCACATAATGTTATAGGCTGAGGGAGTAAACCTGTAGGCAGAGCTGAGATTGTTATAGGTATGCTTGCCGCCTCTACCATTTTTCTAAATGGGGTAAAGCTTTTAGGCAGCTCGTCTAAATCAAAAGGGAGGTCGCTTTGTTGAAATAAAGTGTCTTGTTGAGTTGTTTTAAATATGACATGTGGGCAATGTGCTTTTAGTCGCGCGAGTTGGCGCTGCTCATAGGTTCCAACATGTTCACTGCACACCACTTTGTCAATGTATTGCTCAGCTATGCGCTGCTTTAAAACACTAACAGGGTCACCCTCAAGTACGTGCAGTGTTTGCCCGCGTTCAATAAGCGCTTGTTGCAGCTCAAATAAGCTTTGCATTAAAAACTGTTGTTTATGTACGCCATATGGCTTTTGTTGGTAGTTATTATTTTTAAACCAATGCGGATTTATTACAAATACAATATCGAGCGCACATTGCCCAGTAGCAAGTTCGCTTAAAATAGGGTTGTCGTCTATTCGTAAATCGTTTTGTAGCCAATATAAAATACGTTTGCTCATAGGTTTGCTCAGGTTTTAAAACTCTAAAGTGGTACGAAGCAAAAGCGGGTGAGGATTAATTTTCACTTGTATTTAATTAAGAAAGGATGAGCAAGTACTACTTGCTCATATAGGCTTACTTAAAAGATTGAGTTGCTTGGCGTATATTTTTAGATATATAGGCAATTAAATAAACAAAAACAGTTAGTGGTAAACCAAGTATAAATAAGGCAATTTTGTACTTATTAGCAATAGTTGATTTAGGTAATGTTATTGCAAAGCAAATGCTCATGGCTAACCAAAAGAAAGCTAAAAGTGGTGATATGTTTGATTGAGAGTTAACTAAATCACATGTGCCAAATGATATATTGACAGTTGCTGCGTTTCCTATTTCTATACACTCGTTGCTGTTGATAAGGCTTAATGTAATTACTGTTATGGTTAATACTAGTAATAGAGGTAATAAGTGTTTCATATTTTCTTCCTTAATTGTTTAATTTTATGGGTTGCTCTACAGCGCCTAAACAAATTAAAACGATTGGCAAAAAATAACGATAACAAAGCCATTAACTAGTTATTATAAAGTTATAACCATGGTATTACCTTGGTTATAACTTTTGTAAGTCATTATTATTCAATAGGTTGTGTTTTTACTTCAGCTATAAGCTGATAACCTCGCTTCATTACAGACTTTATATATTTGGGGTTTTTTGTGTCGTTGTCATTGAGGGCCACACGTAGTTTGCTAATAACTCGCCTAACTGCGGTGTCGGTTACTATTTGATTCTCCCATACATTATTGTGTAACTCTTCAAGGCTAACTATTCTTGGTTGTTGCTCTATTAAATAGCTAAGTACCTGCATGCATTTGGGCTCTAATGTGTAGTGGGCATCCTCTTTAATTAAAGACTGCTGCATACCGTCAAAAGTGTACTCGCCAATTATTAGTTGATTCACCCTAGTTTTATCAATGACGGATTTTGCATAACCAGGGTTAGGTTGGGTTTTATTTTCTGTCGTATTTAAGTGTTTTTTATAAAGCCGAGATACCATTATTCCGGCTAAATTCATTAAAAGCACTAGCGGGCTGAGTGGGAATGCACAGAGAAAAAGTAAATATTTAAAACCTATGTGTATATTTGGTTTATTAAGAGTCTGTCCGAATAACACGTTTAATAGCATCCATATAATAAAATAAGGCGTAAGGGAAATTGAATCTGTTTGCTCCCCACAAACGCCATATTTTACGCCCTCTATGTAGTTTGATGCGTCTAAACAAAAAGCATTTGCTTGGCTGCTAAATAAAATGAGTGATATAAAAATAAGTAGGTGTTTCATTAAAAAGTCCATTTAGAAAGAGGCGGCAAATAATACCGCCTCCTTGAATGTTAAATAGCCGATTTTTGTTTTGCTATCCAATCGTTTATTACGTCTTCTAGCACTTCCATAGGCAGCGAGCCTTGGCCGATTACGGTGTCGTGAAAGCTGCGTATATCAAACTTAGCCCCGAGTTCTTTTTCGGCTTTTGCACGCAGTTCGCGTATTTTTATTTCGCCCATTTTGTAAGAGAGCGCTTGGCCTGGCCATGATATATAACGATCTATTTGATCCTCCACCGCACTTTGTGGCAAAGCAGTGTGATCTGCCAAGTAGTCAATTGCCTTTTGGCGGCTCCAGCCAAATGCATGAATACCGGTATCAACAACAAGTCTCACTGCACGCCACATTTCGTAACCTAAACGACCAAAGTCGCTGTATGGGTCTTGATAAAAGCCGGCTTCTTTACCTAAACGTTCGGTGTAAAGTGCCCAACCTTCGCCAAATGCTGAATGGCTAAGTGTGCGTCTAAACTGGGGTACGTTTAACTCCATTGCAATGGCGTTTTGTAAATGGTGCCCTGGTATAGCCTCGTGAAGGCTAAGAGCTTCTAAATTATACAAAGGCTGTAGCTTAGGTGTTGAGGCTAAAAAGTAAGTGCCAGGGGAGCGGTTATCAGCAGGTGGCATATAAAACGCGCCGCGACTCGCTGAGCCTTTTATAGTAAATGTGTTACGCGGTAAATGGCCAAAGTAGGTTGGTAACTTGCCATACATTTTTTGCGTAATAAAAGCTGTTTTTTCAAGTAAGTCTTGCGCGTCTGTTGCGTAAAATTGCTCGTCGGTCGCTAAAAATTCTAAAAACTCAGCATACGTGCCATCAAAACCTACTTTATCAATGATGTTTTGCATTTGTGTTTTTATACGCGCCACTTCTTTTAAGCCAAGCTCATGAATTTTCTTTGGTGTGGCATTGGTTGTGGTGTAGTAATTAACTGCATATTTGTAATACTCAAGCCCGCCTTTAACGCTTGAAATACCTGGCTCTGCTCTACAGTTAGGCATGTAATCGTTTTCAAAAAAGTCGTAAAAGTGCTGATAAGCCGGGACTACTTTTGAGCTAATTAAGGCTTTTGCTTTGTTTTGGTATGTGGCCTTTTGCTCTGCTGTAAACGTATTTGGTATACGTGTAAAGGGCTCGTATAAGGCACTGTTTTCAGGTTGCTTAACTATATGAGCGTTAATGCTCTGGCCGTAACTTTCAAATGTTTTGCAGTAGTGCGTATACCCCAGTTCAATTCCTTCCTTCATCAAGTTAATGTTTTCTTGATTAAAGCGAGGGTAGTCGGCAAGGCTTACTAAAAATGCGTTGTAATCATCAGGTGTTAAAAGTGCCATATTAGCCGGTGCTTCGGCAAAGTAGGTATGCCAGCCACTTAAAAAGTTAACCTGAAAATACTTATCTTGAAAAAGGTAACTTTGCTGCTCTGTTTCTCGCTCGTATTTAAATAAACGGTAGTTCATTAATTGCGAGCTGCTCAGCGTTTTAGAATCTATTTTACTTAAGCTTTTTAATACACTGTTATTATAAGCTTGGCGCTTTGCAATGGCTTGTTCGGTCCAATTTGGTAATGTACCACTGGGTTTCCAACCATCAGGGTCGGTACGAAAGAATATTTTTTCGGCTTTTGCATTTTGCCAATGGTTATCAATAATGGTTTTTAAATCTGCATTGCTATCGGCTGCGCTCGGCAGTGATGCTACAGCTAAGCAAATAGCTAAAATTGTTTTTTTAAACATATTATTCTCATTTTTAGCGCGTTAATTTTTATTAGTTTACGCACATGTGTCATTTTTGTTTCTAAGATAATAACAAGTTAACCTTATTAATGCGCTTAATTTCACAACCAGTACCTCTTGCTTTTACTTTTTGATTGAACAAATTTCACCGCTGAAGTGAGTGGGCCACTAGTTTATTGTTTTATCAGCGTTTAGAATGATTAAAACTAATTACAATAAAAGACCGTCATGTTTAATAAAGTAATAACGCTGATTGATGAAGCTAACAACCAAGACCCTAATACTGAGCAGCACAATGGAGAAAGTTTTCCAAAAGAGTATTTATACTCACAGCGTATGAGCGAAATGCTAACTCGCTTTAAACCTGATGCCGATGCACTCATGCAAATTGCAGTGCGTGCACAGCATATTCAGCGTTGGAAATCGCCACGTAGCGACTTTGAAATGAACAAACAGGGTTATCATCAATGGCGTAGCGCACTTTATATTTTTCATGCGTCACTAGCCGTTGAATTAATGAAACAAGCTGGGTTTAACGATACGGACCAAAACCGTGTTTATAACGCGGTTGCTAAAAAAGATATTAAGCGCAATCCAGATAGCCAATTAGTAGAAGATGTAGCGAGTTTGGTGTTTATTGAACACTACATGCTTGGGTTTGCCAATGCAAAACCAGATTACAATGAAGAAAAATGGATTGGTATTATTCGCCGCACATGGCAAAAAATGTCAGATGAAGCCCATGAGTTTGTACTTGCAGGTAATATTACATTACCAGAGCCGCTTGTTGGGCTTATTCATAAAGCGCTTGAGTAAAAGAACATAAATAAAAAGGAATTTTAAATGCATTGCCCACGTACAAATGCCTCTCTTGAGCCGTTATTAATTGGCGGTATTACTGTTTACACTTCAGCGCAAGGCGGCGTATTTTTTGATAACAGCCAAATTTTTAAATTTAGCTCACCAGAGTTAAAGCATGGTCAGGTATTGCTAAAACATTTGAGTGAACATAGCGAGAGTGAATACGATGTATCGCTACGAATTAATTGTCCACAGTGCAAAAGTATTGTGATGATGCGCAGGTATTTTTCACCGCTCAAAGTGGTTGAGATAGATGAGTGTCCAGGTTGTGCAGGAATATGGCTTGATAGCGGTGAACTGGCAAAAATACACGAAAACCATTTAACCCCCCGAGAGCGAAAGCTGTTAGCCCACGAAATGGCAACCAATCATGGGTTTATAACTATTAAGCCTCCAAAATCAAAGTATTACCCTAAAGCGCCTAAAAATGTTCAAGGCACCACAGTTGAACGGCTGGTGCAATTGGCATTACTTAACTTTGAATAATAAAAAACGGCGTACTAAAAAGTACGCCGTTTTTATTGCAATAAACTAATTTTTAACGAATTTATTTATTACGATTTTCTTTAGCAAATGCACGTATTTTACGCTTTTGCGACAGTGTTACTTTATTAACACGACCAGCAAATGGGTTTTCACCTTCTCTAAATTCGATTTTGATAGGTGTGCCCATAATTTTAAGCGCTTTACGGTAGTAGTTCATCAGGTAGCGTTTATAGCTATCTGGTAAATCTTTAACTTGGTTACCGTGAATAACAATACGTGGTGGGTTATAACCACCGGCATGCGCATATTTGAGCTTAACACGGCGACCACGAACAAGTGGCGGNCTGGTGATCGGCTTGAGCCATGTCCATAATTCGACGCAGCATTGCAGTACTTATACGCTTAGTAGCGGACTCGTAAGCTTCGTCAACAGATTCGAATAAATGACCAACACCTGTACCATGCAGTGCAGATATAAAGTGTAAGCGTGCAAAGTCTATAAAGCCTAAACGACGATCTAGCTCTGATTTAATACGATCTTTAACGTAATCATCTAAGCCATCCCATTTGTTCACTGCAATAACCAATGAACGACCTGAGTTAAGAGCAAAGCCAAGTAAGCTTAAATCTTGATCTGAAATACCATCGCGGGCATCAACAATCAATAACACAACGTTACAATCTTCGATTGCTTGAAGCGTTTTTATAACTGAGAACTTCTCAACTACGTCACTTACTTTTTTACGCTTACGAACACCTGCGGTGTCGATTAGCACGTATTCTTTTTCATTTCGCGTCATTGGTATATAGATAGAGTCACGCGTTGTGCCTGGCATATCGTATACAATTACGCGTTCTTCACCAAGTATGCGGTTAGTAAGTGTAGACTTACCAACATTGGGACGACCAATAATCGCAAGCTTTACAGGTTTGTCTGCAAATGCTTGATGATCGGTATCGCCGTCTTCGCCTTCTTCGTAAAGATCAATAAGCTCTTCGTCATTGTCGGTTACGTCTTCATCTTGCGCTGCTAATTCAGCGATAAGCGGCTGAAGTGTTTGCTCAAGTAATAACGTGATACCACGGCCATGCGATGCAGCAATATGATGAATTTCACCTAATGATAATTGGTAAAACTCGGCACAATTTGAATCGGCATCAATACCATCTGTTTTGTTAGCAACAACAAAGCATTTTTTGTCTTGCTTACGCAAATGGTTAGCAATTGCTTGATCGGCTACAGTCATACCTACACGGGCATCTACCAAGAACAAAACGATATCGGCTTCTTCAATGGCTAGCAGAGATTGATCTGCCATTTCGATTTCGATGCCTTCTTCTGAGCCATCAATACCGCCCGTGTCTACCACGATAAATTCATAGCCATCGTAGCTAGCTTGACCATATTTTCTATCTCGTGTTAAACCTGGAAAATCGGCTACGAGTGCATCACGAGTACGTGTTAAACGGTTAAATAATGTGGACTTGCCCACATTGGGTCGCCCAACTAGAGCGATCACGGGAAGCATAAACTACCTCTTTAAAAAACAACAAAAGGCTTCGCAGTGCGAAGCCTTACAAAAAACCTTTTAGTGTTAGCTACTTAGTTCGGTATTTTTACCGCACTAACTTCACCATCACGGGTGTATAAAATCAGTTTATCGTCGGCAACAACAGGCTCAACAAAAAATCCTGAGCTGTCAAAGTCTTCTCGAGATACTAGCTCGCCAGTTTCTTTATTTAACCAGTGTAGGTTACCTTCTTGGTCGCCTATAGCCAAATGGCTACCTGCAACAGTAGGACCTGTTAAATACCAACCACGTAGAGCGGGTTGGCTCCAACGTTCAATGCCTGAATTTTTATCTAATGCGTAAATAACACCATCGCTATCTACTACATAAATACTTTGTGCGTCCATCGCAAGGTCGCGGTAGCTGCTGTATTCACGTTTCCATACAACATTACCAGAGCGAATGTCGATAGCGGCTAAGTTGCCATTATAGGCAATAGCGTATGCGTATGGACCACTAACAAGTGGCTGAGTGTCTACATCTACAAGGCGTTCAAATTCTGATGCACCTTTAGCAACGGCAATTTCTGCACTCCATGCAGAGTAACCACTTTCTGAAATTAAAACATTTAGCTTGCCTGTTTCAAGACCAACTAGTACACCACCGTTAGCAACGGTTGGTGAGCTTTGTCCACGTAATGTTAGCGGCGGTACTTCTTGTTCAAAGCTCCAACGTTCTTCGCCCGTATCTGGGTGAAGCGCTAATAATTTACCTGAACCTAAATTAACAAATATTAAGCCATCACCAGCGGTTGGTTTAGATAGAGATTCGCCAGGGACGTTTTTACGCCAAACTTCTTCACCTGTTTCACGGTCAAGTGCAACAATGAAGCCATGCTCAGAGCCTATGTAAATTTTACCAAAAGCTTGTAAAATACCGCCAGATAATTTTGCAGTACCATTGTCGCTCCATGGCCAAAATGAGAGATCTTGACGTACGTCTGTTTCCCACTTGGTGTCGCCATTTGTTAATGAAAGCGCTTCAACTTGTCCTTCACGGCTTGCTACATATACGGTGTCTTCATAAACGGCTGGTGTTAAACGAGAGAAATAATGTTCTACACCGTCACCAACCGATTCTTGCCATACAACGTCTGTTTCAAACTGGTTTACAATTTCAGGAAGTACTAGTTCCTCTTCATCACTTGATGAACAACCCATCAATGTTGCCATACATAAGGCAAGGGTTGCGGTAGTTAATTTTCTCATGCCTAAAACCTTATGCCGCTGGGCTAGTTACTGCTAGGTCATCTAACTTAACTTGTAATAGTGGATTACTTGTTAGTCCACCAGCATCTACAGCTGCTTGATAAGCAGTGCGAGCTTGATCTTTATTACCTTGCTCATTGTAAATGTCGCCTTTAAGTTCGGCAACATTCGCATTGAATGCTTCTGGTAATGGTGCATTTAATGTGTTCAATGCGTCATCATAATTAGTTTGTGCAATTTGGATACGTGCTAAACGTGTAATTGCAATTGCTTTTAATTCTGTGTTTTGCGTATTAGATACAATCCAGCTTAACTTTTCGCTTGCTACATCTAATTTTTGCGCTTCTACAGCATCTTTAGCTGCAACAAATGCAGCAAGTGTTGCATAGTTTGTATCTTTATTTTCGCTAATAAATGTATCGGCTGACGATAATACGTCATCACTTTCAACAAGCGTTGTAAATGAATCTGATGCTTGCTCAGCTGTTGTAATTTGGTTTTGGTTATACGCTTTCCAGCCATATAAACCGCCTAAGCCAACAGCTATACCTAACGCAAGTGAAATACCGTTTTCACGGAAAAAGCGCTTAATGGCTTCTGCTTGTTGTTCTTCTGTTGAATAAATATCCATTATTACCTCTAATGTTCGCTTAGCTGTTGATAAGCTCTGCTAATAGCGCTTTAGCTTGTTCTAATTCTAATGTGACTTGTTCTTTACGTTCACGTAAATACTTTATGGTCACGACGCCTTTTTCTAATTCATCTTCGCCGATAATAATAGCAACGAGTGCATCGCTCTTATCAGCACGTTTTAATTGTTTTTTAAAGTTGCCGCCGCCAGCATGCACCATAACGCGTAAATTAGGCACATCGCGTCGTAATTCTGAAGCAATAATAGGTGCTTGAATACTCGCTTTGTCGCCCATTGCTGCTAAATATACGTCTGCATTACGACGAATATCGCCAACACATTCAAGCGCTTGTAGTAATAATACTAAACGTTCTAGACCCATTGCAAAACCAACTGCCGGCGTTGCTTTGCCACCTAATTGTTCTACTAAGCCATCGTAACGACCACCAGCACACACAGTACCTTGCGCGCCTAAACTATCGGTTACCCATTCAAATACAGTACGGTTGTAGTAATCTAAACCACGTACTAATTTATCGTTAACCGTGTATATGACGCCTGCAGCGTCTAAACGTTCACATAAATTTTCAAAATGTTCTTTAGACTCTGCATCTAAATTTTCAGATAATTTAGGTGCATCAGTTAATATTGCTTGAACGTCAGGGTTTTTGCTATCAAGTACGCGTAACGGGTTTGAATACATACGACGTTTTGAATCTTCGTCAAGTACGTCCATATGCTGTTCAAGGTAGGCTACTAATGCATCACGGTAATCTGCACGCGCTTCATTAGACCCTAAAGAGTTAAGCTCTAAACGAACATGATCGTTAATACCAAACGCTTTCCATAGTTGGGCTGTTAATAAAATAACTTCAGCATCTATGTCAGCGCTAGCAATACCAAATGTTTCTAAACCAAATTGGTGAAACTGACGGTAGCGACCTTTTTGAGGACGTTCGTGACGAAACATTGGACCCATATACCAAAGGCGTTGCTCTTGGTTATACAGTAAACCGTTTTGATTACTTGCACGCACACATACTGCGGTACCTTCTGGACGCAATGTTAGTAAGTCGCCATTGCGATCGGCAAAAGTGTACATTTCTTTTTCTACTATATCGGTTACTTCACCAATAGAGCGTTTAAATAGGTCGGTTGATTCTACAATAGGAAAACGAATTTCTTGATAACCGAACGATGCCACTGTCTCGCGTAAAATGTTTTCTACTTTCTGCCAAACTTGTGTATCGCCTGGCAGACAATCGTTCATACCGCGAACTGCCTGAATTTGTTTTGCCACTGATAAATCCTAAAACTGTTTTTTTGTGTAATAAAAATGACTACACAACAAGAATGCTAAAAATTGACCCGCCATTATAGCGTTTTAGCTATAAAGGTAAACGGCAAACCGCGCGGTATGCCATCTTAAACGGTATTTATTCGACTATTTTTATGTCGATGGGTGTTTGTTTTTGCTTTTGGGCTATAAAGTCACGTACATAACCTTCAAGTTGATCAACAATGTTGTTGTTATCAATACGTGCTTTTTGGCGCTCGCCATTTATATATAAACCTGAACGGCGGTTTGCACCGGCCAAACCTATATCACTCACAAGCGCTTCACCAGGGCCATTTACTACACAGCCGATTACAGATACCGATACCGGCTCTATAATATCTTCAAGGCGCTCTTCTAGTTGGTTCATGGTACTTACAACATCAAATTCTTGTCGTGAACAACTAGGGCAGGCAATAAAGTTAATTCCACGAGAGCGAATACGCAGTGAATTTAAAATATCAAAGCCAACTTTAATTTCTTGTACCGGATCAGCTGCAAGTGACACTCGCAGGGTATCGCCAATACCTTCGGCTAATAACATGCCTAAACCTACTGCAGATTTAACAGAGCCAGAACGCATGCCGCCAGCTTCGGTAATCCCTAAATGCAGCGGTTGGTCTATTTCTTTAGCGAGTAAGCGATAAGCACCTACCGCTAAAAATACATCTGATGCTTTTACCGAAATTTTAAATTGATCAAAATCGAGGCGACGTAGTATGTCTACGTGGCGCATTGCTGATTCTAATAGAGCTTCTGGTGTTGGTTCGCCGTATTTTTCTTGTAAGTCGCGCTCTAATGAACCACCGTTTACACCAATACGAATAGGAATGTTGTGCTCGCGTGCTGAGTCTACTACGGCTCTAATACGCTCTTCACTACCTATATTACCCGGGTTTATACGCAGGCAATCTACACCGTATTTTGCTACTTTTAAAGCAATACGATAATCAAAATGAATATCTGCAACTAGCGGAATCGTTACTTGCTCTTTTATACTTTTAAACGCTTCGGCTGCATCCATTGTTGGTACTGAAACGCGCACAATGTCGGCTCCAGAGGCCTGTATTGCTTGAATTTGTGCAACGGTTGCATCCACATCCATCGTGTCGGTGTTGGTCATTGATTGCACTGCAATAGGGGCACCATCACCAATGGGAACATTGCCTACATTGATGCGGGTGGATTTTCTGCGTTTAATTGGAGATTCTGAAAACATAGCGACTACTCTGCCAGTGGTAATGTAAATTTGGCTAAACGATTTTTAGGAAAAGTCGATACATCGACTGCTTCACCGTCTAGTGTAATGCTTACAACGCTGTGCTTACCAAGCACAACCGAAAAAGGAGGTTTACCGGTTACAGTCATTACGTAGCCTGCTTTTTTAACACCAAATGCAACTTTTTCACCTTCAGCATCATAAATTTCAACCCAGCTTTCGTCGTTAAAGCTCATTTCAATAGTGCTGTCGGTTGCTGAGTCGGTATTTTCTGTGAGCGGCTTATTAGCTGCTTGCTCTACCGTTGCTTGAACACCCGCTGCATTTTCGCTAGGTGTAACCGTATTTTGTAATAATGCTTTATCAGCTGATTGTTGTTGCTGAATATTTGTTGATTGAACAGCTTGGCGCTCACTCATTATTGAATTACCAATATTAATATTGCTGGTTTGCTCTTCAATAGGAGTCGCATTTTGCCAAAACCATAAAGCTGATGAGCCAATAACAATCGCTAAAATTACATAAGTAACTAGCATTAGTCGGCTATCGCTGGCTTCTTTTTCTGTACGACGTGAAAAGCTTTGCATATTAGCTGGTTTTGCAGGCTCTGGTGGCGCTGGCATCATAGCTAAAATTGGAGCGCTATCAACTTTGAGTTCTCGGCAATAATTTTTAATATAGCCCTTAACAAAGGTAAGCGGACCAAGTGCTTGAAACTCGTTATTTTCAAGACGTTGTATTTGTAATTCAGATAATTTTAACGGCTTAGCAATAGTTTCAATACTAACGTTTGCTTGTTCGCGGTGTGCTTTTAATATTTGGCCAACAGTTTGTTGTTCGCTCGGTGTTTGCGTATTTTCTTCATTCATAATATGTATGATTCTGGATCCACTAGTAAAAGTCTATGTCCTGGCGTAAGTGCTATGTCAGGGCTTAATTTATTCCATCGCATTAATTCATCAATTAATACATGCCGCTGGGTAGCTATTTCATAAAGGGTGTCGCCAGCTTTAATTTCGTAATAAATATTGGGATCGTTAAGGTAAATTTTACTTCCGTTCATTACCCGATCTGACTCTTTTAAACCATTCCATTGTAGGAGTTTTTGTAGTTTAACATTGTATCGCACCGAAATGCTAAATAGGTTTTCACCAAACTCAATAATATGAAAAGGTACCTTTAAAGTAGACACCTTAGGATTAAGCATTGGGAGTTGTGTTTGGTTACTTGTTCGGTAGTTTTTAAATTCTATATCGTCATTATTTTGGGCATTATTACCGGAAAATACGCCTTCATCTTTTGTTGCTTCGTAAAAAACCACATTAGGTCCACTATTTCTTACAGGACTTTTATAGTTTGAGTTAGCTGTTTGACTAACTTGTTGTGTGTTAAAGCTTGTTGATTTTGGCGCACCAAAAGAAATAATTTTAACTTCATCAGGTGCTTTTGGCACTGTAGTTTGGATAGGTTGTTTTTTTGCGACTGTAGTTTGTGCAATAGTTTTAGGTTCTGAGTTAGATGCCACTGTTTTTTTTACCACTGCAGGCATTGCTGAGTCGTGATCTGTTGTTAAAGCGAGCATGACAGCAGATATGTCTGTTGCGATACTTGGTGTATCTGGTGTCGTTGTTTGCTTTGTTACTATTGCAGGCTCTTCAGGCGTTTTAGTTACTTGTGCTATTGCTTTATCTGTATCATTGTTTGTAGTATTTTTGGCAGCTTCAACAGCTTCAACAGCTTCAACAGCTTCAACAGCTTCAACAGCTTCAACAGCTTCAACA
>NZ_AUTQ01000100.1 GCF_000498095.1 Pseudoalteromonas sp. TB64 | reverse complement strand
CGCTGGGAAATTGAAAATAGCTATGGAGAAATAAAACACCAGATGCTTGAGGATAGTATTCTTTTGCGTAGTCAGACTGTGGATGGAGTCAATCAAGAGCTATGGGGTATATTGCTAGCCTACAATTTAATTCGAGTAGAGATAAGTCGAATAGCCAAAGAGGCTAAAGTCTCCCCGCTGAGAATTAGTTTTGTCATGGCTTTGCGGGATATACAGGATGAAATACTCTGGTGTGCCATCGCTTCGCCAGGTTCAATTCCAAAGAAATTAAGGGCAATGCGAGAACGAGTGAAACGTTATATTCTTCCAGAAAAAAGAAAACGGCCCAAAAGTAGGACCGTTCGAATTTCAAAAACTCGGTACACCATTAAGTCAAAGCATGCTTAACTGAATGGTGTTAACTTTCGAGTGGCTTTTTTGATCCCACAATTTAGTCAAAAATATAGTTTATTGGTTAATTACACTCTGCTTTGTTCAGTTTGAAGTCATTAAAAATTTAATGCTTAACTATTTAATTGTTTGATATTAAATGATTTATATTGAAGTTAATGAACTTGGCACAACTCTTGGAATCCCCTTGTTGTAATCAATTTGAAATTAACAGGAGAAGACCGTGGGAATATTTAACCGGGTAAGTGATGTAATTCAATCAAACATTGTAGCTATGCTGGATAAGGCTGAAGATCCTGAAAAGTTACTTAATTTAATGCTTAACGACATGCAAGATGCGTTAAACGAGTGTCGAACCACAGCTGCCGCTTTACTATGCGAAGAGAAAATAATTACTCGTCAAATTGAAAATAAAGAAGGTGAGTTAGTCCATTGGCAATTAAAAGCAGAGTTAGCAGTAGAAAAAAGTCGTGATAACTTAGCTAAATCGGCATTACTCGAAAAGCAACGTGTTAGCGAAAGTATTGCTAGTAAGCAAGCGCAACTAAAAACATTGCAGGAGTCTATTTTAAAAATTAAAGCTGATTGTGAGCGACTTCAACAAAAAATGGTTCAGGCTAAATCAAAACAAACTCAACTAATGCAACGGCATAATATAGTAATTGCTAGAAAGCGAATTAGTACGCAATTACAAAGCGATAAGGTTGCACATGCATTATCTCGCTTTGAGCAAATAGAGCAACGTGTTGAGGGTATTGAATCTCAAATAGAGGCTTATGATTTAACTGACACAGCGAGAACTACTGCAGTTCAAATTGAATCGTTAGTTAAAAATGAAAAAGTTGATGCCGAGCTAGCTAGTTTAAAAGCAAGTTTAAAAACTAATTTACAGAAGACTGCTTAGGAGGTTGTTATGAGTAATTTTAATCATCAACGTAATTGGTATAAAAACACGCTTAACAAAAAAATATCAGGCGTATGTAGTGGGTTGGCTCATAGGTTAGATTTTCCTGTATGGGCAACGCGTTTGGTAACCGTTTTGTTATTTTTGAGTTTTCCATTTGTAATAGCACTAGGTTATTTTATAGCGCATTGCTGTCTTGAAGAAAAAGCGTATTAATATGTACTCGGGTTATATGATTTTGCTAAGTCAATTTAGCGCAACTTATTTTGTAATTGCTACCTATAGTGATTTATTAACCCGAATTAAGGAGTGATAAAATGAAAGCCTTGGCTGTATGTGTATTGGTTTATTTATTATTTTTTACTGATTTTATATTGTTTATACATTTTGATACTTGGCAGTTTCCGCTTTGGATTGCAGATATTAGCTGGGTGGGGCTTGAGTTAGTTGGTGCTTTAGTGGCAATTGTTTCTGTAGTCGCTGTTGTTGCATTAATGACTATGGGATTAGTTGGTGTAGGTATAGTTGCACTTGTAGGTACTGTTTTAGCTCTTTTATTTGGAACAGCAATGATTACATGGTCGTTACTATTTGTTGCTGTATTGTGTTGGTTAGTTATCGGTAACAAAAAAGTGGCTTGTTAATCCTTAATTTTACTGACTATTATAAGTTAACTATGTTAAATTTAGCATGCTATTTTATGTTTTAATAAGGATGAGTATGATGACGAAACTATGTTTTTCGATGGCTTCTGCATTAATGTTTAGTTTTTTTTCGTCATCGTTGTCAGCGCATTCAGGGCATGAACACGGTACTGATGTAGCCGAACTTGAAGTTAGTAATGCCCAAGTTAGAGAGTTTTTGCCTGCAAGTAAATCAAGCGTAGGTTACTTAACCATTACTAATCATAGTGGTAATGCCGCTACCTTAACAAAGGCAAGTATTGATGGGTTAGGTCGTGTAGAAATACATGAGCATTCACACGCTAATGGCATGATGAAAATGCAAAAGGTTGAATCGGTAGTAATTAAAGCGCACAAAAGTGTAAGCTTTCAACCTGGTGGCTATCATTTAATGGTATTTGAGCCGCAAGAACCATTAAAAATAGGGCAAGAACGAAAACTCACGCTATATTTTAGTGACGGTAACCGTTTGTTTACTAATGCTCAAGTTGTCTCACTTGAAGCGCAAGCTGAACAGTCAAAACCATCAACTCAACATTCTCACCACTAGGAGTATATATGTCGCAACATAAAGGGAAAATAGCAGGAATAGTTATTTTACTGCTTATTATATTTTACGCCATTGCTGTTTATTGGAGCACAGAGCCTTCACGGTTTGATGTTGTTGCAAATGCAAAAGAACAAGCAGAGCTTAGAAGTGAACAAATGGTGATTGGCTACACAACTACATCAACACTTATTACCGTTGCCAGTACTTTACTTGATAAACCAGGTGGTTACTTATCAAATGATGTAATGCCGCCAAGTATTATTATGGATGATATGCCTGCATGGGAGTACGGTGCGTTAGAAATGGTACGTGATTTATCGCTTTCTATGCGAAAAGACTTTAGCCGTTCGCAATCACAATCAACAGAGCATGAAGCGCTTAAAAAAGCACAGCCTCAGTTTAATATAAGCTCTGAAGCATGGGCTTGGCCAAGTGCCGAAGGTGAGTATCAAAAAGGGATTGATTATCTAGTCGTTTATCGTTCGCAAATTGCAAACCAGCATGAGCGTGATAGTCAATTTTACGCACGAGCAGATAACTTACGTAGTTGGCTTAAAGAAGCTGAAAAACGTTTGGGTAGCTTAAGCCAGCGTTTAAGTGCCAGTGTAGGTCAGGAAAAAGTGAATACCGATTTAGCGGGTAATTCATCTAATAAACAAGCAACTCTTGCTCCACTGCAGCAGCAAGTAAGAACACCGTGGTTAGAAATTGACGATGTGTTTTATGAATCGCGTGGTGCTACTTGGGCGTTACTGCACTTTTTACAAGCGATAGAGTATGACTTTAATGATGTGCTTGAAAAGAAAAATGCACGTGTAAGTGTTCAGCAAATTATACGTGAGCTTGAGGCAACCCAAGAGGTAGTGTGGAGCCCACTTATTTTAAACGGGAATGGTTTTGGCTATGTGGCTAACCACTCTTTAGTTATGGCGAATTATATTTCTAGAGCCAATGCGGCTTTAATCGAACTCAGCGAACTACTAGCTCAAGGATAAAAAATGAAAAAGTATTGTTTAGCAGCAGCCCTTTCAATGGCATGTTTAGCACCCGCAGCGCA